>NZ_SDLS01000030.1:0-120141 GCF_004522315.1 Amycolatopsis sp. CFH S0740
TGGTCCATCCGCGGCTTACACGGTTGCCATGACACGGCCCTGGCTTCCGCTCCGACCTGCTCTGGCCCTCCAGCCAGGCTCAACTCGAGACCCGCTCGCCCAGTCCCGGCCCGCCGCCCGACACCGAGCCAGGCGCGCCCTGCGAATGCGCCCGGCCACCCGCAGCCCGCCGACCGAGTCCGCCCCGCGAACGCAACCGACCAACCGCAGCCCGCCAGCCGAGCCCACCCCACGAAACGCAAGCGGCCAGCGCACGCTCCGCGTGCGAGACGTCGCGCGCCGCCGGGGCACGGACGATCTGCTGGTCCCGGCTCCCCGGCTTGTGGGTTCGGCTCGCGCTCCCCCGCGCAGATCGGCTGACCCGCCCTGGAGGATGCTCGAGCCCCTCTGCTTCCGGCTCCCGGAGACGGTCTCACGCTCCGAGCCGCGACCACTCGCGGCCAGGGCTGCTCCGGCTCCGGCTCCGGCTCCGGCTCCGGCTCCGGCGACAGTTCCATCCCGCAGCCCGCCGGTCCCACGTGCCGGACGCGAAAGCCTCCGCCCCCGCAGCACCCTTCCGGGATCCCCGCCGGTCTCACGCGCCTGGCTTAAAGGCGACCTCCTTCGTAGCGACAGTGCCCGCAGTCCGACCGGGGGCGGTCTGATGGGTCCAGTACAGGTTCGTGTGCGCGATGACCTGCGCGGGCGGCGGCGCGCCCCACTTCGTGCGGTCGCCCGTGGTGTGGGCGTCGCTCACCAAGGTCGCGTCGTAGCCGCGGACGAAGGCGCCGTGCAGGGTGGAGCGGATGCAGGCGTCCGTTTGGGCTCCGCTGACCACCAGGTGTCCGACTCGCAACTCGGCGAGGACCGACTCCAGGGTGGTGTCTTCGAAGGAATCCCCGTACGTCTTCTCCACCAGAGGCTCAGACGGCGACGGCGTCAGTTCCGGGACCAGGCCCCATTCCGGGCTCCCCTTCGCCAGGCCTTCGCCGTTGTGCTGAACCCACACGACGGGAACCTCGGCCTCCCGGGCCTTGTCCACCAGCGCGGCCACGTTCGCCACGACGTTGTCTCGCTCGTGCGAGTCCTCGACGACGCCGTTCTGGACGTCGACGACTAGCAGTGCGGTGTTCGGCCGGTTGTCGAGAGTGGTCATCGGATCTTCCCTCCAGTCAGGTACCGCTCACGCTAGCGCCGCCCACCGACAAAAAACTGTCACTCGGGGCGGAGGGCATCGTGCTGGGAGGACGGGCCGAACTCGGTTTCGAAGCGGGTCAGCAAGCGGGAGAGGAGAGCGTTGAGGTCAGACAGGTCAGCCTCGTTCAGGACCGCGTTGAACAGAGACTGTTCCCGTTCGGTGCGTTTCCGGGTGGCGGCGGCCCAGCGGGCGCGGCCTTTGCGGGTCAGGCGGACGGGGCGGCTCCGGCCGTCCGAGGACGCGGCGACGCGTTCTACCAAGCCTGCCCGTTCCAGGCGGTCGACGCGGACCGTGACGGTTCCGGAGGTGACGCCCAGGCGGTCGGCCAGTTCCTTGGGCGTGAGGACGGCCGCGCGGCCGGAGCGGTGCAACGCCGACAATGCCTGCCAATCCCCCACGCTGAAGCCGTATTCCTCCGCGACCCCGCGCAGCACCTGCTCGAACTGCCGCGACAGCCGTCCGATCCGCTGGCGGGCTGCTTCGACCTGCTCGTCCACGCCGTCGGGCATCACGGCCAGCCACTCGGGCAGGCCCGCCCCCACTGAGTCCAACTGGACACTCCCTCGATACTCAAGGTAGTTTGATTTGAGTATCAAAGTAACTGGTCCTGGGGAGGTCCGCAATGTCCGGACGCGTCTGGTTCATCACGGGAGCGAGCAGCGGATTCGGCCGTGTGCTCGCGGAAACCGTGCTGGCGCGCGGGGAAAAGGTCGTGGCCACGGCTCGCGACACGAGTGTGCTCGAAGACCTGAAGACGTTCACCGCCCGGCTGGACGTCACTGGTCCGGCGTCGGTGGAAGCGGCGGTGAGCGCGGCGATCGCCGAGTACGGGCGGATCGACGTGCTGGTCAACAACGCCGGGCACGGGCTGGTCGGGGCACTCGAGGAACTGACCGACGCGCAGGCGCGGCAGGTGCTCGAGACCAACGTGTTCGGCGTCCTCAACGTCACGCGCGCGGTGCTGCCGCATCTGCGGGCGCAGCGCAGCGGGCACATCGTGCAGTTGTCGTCGGTCGGCGGAGTCGTCGGGAACCCGGGGCACGCGCTGTACGCGACGTCGAAGTTCGCGCTGGAAGGGATGTCCGAGGCGCTCGCCGGGGAGGTCGCGCCGCTCGGGATCCGGGTGAGCCTGGTGGAACCGGGGCCGTTCCGGACGGACTTCGCCGGGCGGTCGATGACGTTCTCCGAGCCCATCGACGACTACCGCGACACCCCGGCAGGCGTGATGCGCCAACGGTTTTCCGCGCAGGACGGTGCACAGCCGAACGATCCGGCGAAGGCCGCCGAGGCCATTCTCAAACTGGTCGACACCCCGGACGCGCCGCTGCGGCTGCCGCTCGGGCCCGAGGCGGTGACCCGGATCCGGGCGAAGCTCGAGCAGCAGCTCGCCGATCTCGCGGCGTGGGAGGAGGTTTCGCTCGACACGCGGTATCCGGACGACTGAACGATCCAGCCGTCCGGACCGCCGGCGAGTCAGCCCACGGGGCCCTCGGCGGGCACGACGGTGACATCCTGCTGCTGACCGGTCTGGTCGACGACGGTCACCGTCAGCTTGTCGCCGGGGTGGTGCTGGTCCATCAGGGTGGTCAGCGCGGTGGGCGAGTCGACTGCTTTGCCGTCCACCGCGGTGATCACGTCACCGGCGGCCAAGCCGGCCTTCGCGGCCGCGCCGTCGGGGACGACCTGCTGGATCACCGCACCCGAACCGGTTCCGCCCTGCTGTTGCTGCTGTCCGGCATCGCTGACGGTCACGCCGAGGAACGCGCTCTTTCCGATGTGGACGGTGTCGGAGCCGGTGCCGCCGACGATCTGGTGCGCGATGGAGATCGCCTGGTTGATCGGGATCGCGTAGCCCTCGTTCCCGCTCGAACCCTGGGAGCCGTCGCCCTGCGAGTCGCCCGGGGAACCCTGCGAGTCGCCCTGGGAGCCCTGGGAGTTGTCGCCGGGGAAGCCGTTGCCGAGCCCGCCGTGGCCGCGCCGTCCGCCGCCGTTGAACTGGTACCCGGCCGACGCCGCGGTGTCCACGCCGACGACCTGGCCCTGCGCGTTCACGAGCGGGCCGCCGGAATCGCCGGACTGGATGTTGGCGTCGACCTGGATCAGGCCCTGCAGCTTCTCGGACGAGCTGTTCGATTCGTCGGACGCGGTGATCGACTGGTTCAGCGCGGTCACCCGCCCGCCGGCCGGGATCGGCGCTCCCCCGGCGCCGCCCGCGTTGCCGAGTCCGACGACCGCGTCGCCGACCTTCACCGACGACGAATCGCCGAGCGTCTCCGTCGCCAGCCCGGACGCGCCGGCCAGCTTGAGCACCGCGACGTCGTGGCTGCGGTCGTAGCCGAGCACGGAGGCGGTGTACGTCTGGCCGTTGCCGATGTCGGTGACCTTGATGCTCGTCGCCCCCTCGACGACGTGGTTGTTCGTGAGCACCTCGCCGTCGGAGGTGAGCACGATGCCGGTGCCCGCCGCGGCCGCGCCCTGGTAGCCCAGCTCGGTGTTGATGTTGACGATGCCCGCGCTGACCTTCTTCGCGATCGCCTGCGGATCGATCGCCGTGTTCGACGGGTTGGTCTGGTTGCCGATCGAGCCGAAGTTCTGGTTCCCGGACACGCCGGGCGGCGCGGACGGCGTCCACACGAAGTGCCCGACCCCGAGCCCGACGGCGACCGCCACCACGATCGCGCCGACCGTGACGGCCGCTGTCCGCAACGGGTGCTGCGCACGATGCTGCGGCAGCTGCTGCGTCGGATAAGGCTGACCGGCGTACTGGCCGCCCGGCTGGGGACCGTACGCGCCGGGCGGCGGAGTGCCCCAAGCCTGCTGCTGTGCCCAGCCCTGCTGGTACGGCTGCCCCGGCGAATAAGGATGCGCCTGCCCGCCGTAGCCGGGCTGTCCCTGGTCGTGCCCGCCGCGCTCCTGCTCGTTCATCGTCCGCTCCCGCGTCTCGTCACCCTCCGCCAGCTCAGCAAACACCCGCTACCTGAGATTTTCCTTGCCGTGATCCGTGCGGAAGCTGTGTACCCGGGACCGGGCACGGAAAAGCCCCGTCCGGCTCGGGAAAGAGCCGGACGGGGCCCGCGGAGACCGCGCCTTCTCCGCGCCGCCGTGATCCGGCGGCGAGGGTGGTCAGCTCACGTGCACGTAGTCGACCACCAGCTGTTGCGGGAACTGCGTGCTGCCGTCCGGGTCGCCCGGCCAGTCGCCGCCCACCGCGAGGTTGAGGATCAGGAAGAACGGGTGGTCGTACACCCATTTCTTGCCGTTGAGGTCCGCCGGGGTGCGGGTCTGGTAGGCCTGCCCGTCGACCAGCCAGACGATCTTGTTCGGCGACCAGTCGACCGCGTAGGTGTGGAAGTCGTCGGAGAAGTTCGGGCCGGTGAACGCCGCGCCGATGCCGCCCGCACCCGAGTAACCGGGGCCGTGGATCGTGCCGTGCACGGTGTTCGGCTCCTTGCCGATGTTCTCCATGACGTCGATCTCGCCGTCGTCCGGCCATTGCCCGCCGCCGAGCATCCAGAACGCCGGCCACATCCCTTGCCCGCGCGGCAGTTTCATCCGCACTTCCATGTGCCCGTACGCCTGGCTGAACTTGCCGGACGTGTTCAGCCGCGCCGAGGTGTACTGGCACGCGCCGTACCAGCAGGTGTTGCCGGAGTCCTCTTTCTTCGCGGTGATCACGAGGTGGCCCTGGCCGTCGAGCGCGCCGTTCGCCGCGCCCGCGGTGTACCACTGCCGTTCGTGGTTGTTGCCGTTGTTGTCGCCGGTTTCGTAGGTCCACTTGCTGCCGTCGGCGGGCGAACCCGCGGGGCCGTCGAAATCGTCGGAGAACCCGGCGGCCGGGGCGGCGGCGGGGGCGGCGTGCCCCGCGGGCGTCAGCGCGACCGCGCCGGCGAGGGCGAGCGCCGCGGGGATCGCGAGCCGCCGCCAGCGGGAGGAGGTGGGCGTGGACGTCATTGTCATCCCTCAATCACTCGAGGGGCGGCCTGGCGGCGCCACCCCGGGTTTGTTGTGGATGGCAACAAAGTATGCCCACCAGCGCCTTCACCGGCAAGACGTCGCGTGGGTCATTTTCCGACCGGGAGCGGCGAAAGGCGCTCACGGGAGGAATTCCGGGCAATCCGGGAGGGATGGACGGGCAACCGGCACCGGTCCGGACCGAAACCGGCCTGGCGCCGGGCCGGTCTCGGCGAGGTGCGTGAGAGCGACCTTCACGGACGCTGATTCCCAATGCCAGGAACTCAAGAGGTGCGGCAGGTGCGTTTCGAGGCGTATTCGCCCAGTTCGGCGGTGTGGCCGGGCAGGATCTGGGGTCAGCGGTCCGTGAGGGCCACCCTGAGGGAATCTGATTCCCTGAGGGTTCCCCTCACGACCCGCCGCCGTGCGGGAGGGCCACCCTCACGCACGCTGACGCAGGGCCCGCACGACCAAGCGGCAGCGGGCCCGAAAGGATCACTCCTCCACGGACGGACGCTCCTCCAGCAGCCACAACACCCCGCTCGGCGGCAGTTGCAGCACCGCCGACGCGGGCTGTCCGTGCCACGGCTCCTCGGTCGCCTCCACCGCGCCCAGGTTCCCGACCCCGGATCCGCCGAACGACTCCGCGTCCGTGTTCAGCACCTCGGTCCACCGGCCCGCCGACGGGAGGCCCACCCGGTAGTCGTGGTGCGGCACTCCGGCGAAGTTCGCGATGCAGGCCAGCCGCGAGCCGTCCGCGCCGAGGCGCAGGAAGCTCAGCACGTTCCCGGCCGAGTCGTTCGCGTCGATCCAGCGGAAGCCCTCGGGCCGGACGTCGCCACTGAACAGCGCGGCGGTGTCCCGGTAGATCGCGTTCAGCTGCCGGATCAGGTCGCGCACGCCGCGGTGCAGCGGGGTGTCCAGCAGGTGCCAGTCCAGCGACCGCGACTCCGACCATTCGCGCGGCTGGCCGAATTCGCCGCCCATGAACAGCAGCTGCTTGCCCGGATGCGCCCACATGAACGCCAGCAGCGAGCGCAGCCCGGCGGCCTTGTTCCAGTCGTCGCCCGGCATCCGTTCCCACAGCGAACCCTTGCCGTGCACCACTTCGTCGTGCGACAGCGGCAGCACGAAGTTCTCGCTCCAGGCGTACACGAGCGAGAAGGTCATCTCGTTGTGGTGGTACGCCCGGTGGATCGGCTCGTGCGACAGGTAGCGGAGCGTGTCGTGCATCCACCCCATGTTCCACTTGAAGCCGAATCCCAGGCCGCCGAGATGGGTCGGACGGGTGACGCCGGGCCAGGCGGTGGATTCCTCGGCGACCATCACGACGCCCGGGTGTCGCTTGTAGACAGTCGCGTTCAGCTCCTGCAGAAACCGGACCGCGTCGAGGTTTTCCCGGCCGCCGTACTCGTTCGGCAGCCACTCGCCGTCCTTGCGCGAGTAGTCGAGGTACAGCATCGAGGCGACCGCGTCGACGCGCAGGCCGTCGAGGTGGAACTCCTCCAGCCAGAACAGCGCGTTCGCGACGAGGAAGTTGCGCACCTCGTTGCGGCCGAAGTTGAACACGAGCGTGCCCCAGTCCGGCTGCTCGCCGCGGCGCGGGTCCTCGTGCTCGTACAGCGGGCTGCCGTCGAACCGCGCCAGCGCCCAGATGTCGCGCGGGAAGTGCGCGGGCACCCAGTCCACGAGCACGCCGATGCCGCGCTGGTGCAGGTGGTCGACGAGGTAGCGGAAATCGTCCGGCGAACCGAAGCGCGACGTCGGCGCGTAGTAGGAGGTGACCTGGTAGCCCCACGAGCCGCCGAACGGATGCTCGGCCACCGGCAGGAATTCGACGTGGGTGAAGCCGGTTTCCTCGACGTAGTCGGCCAATTGGTCGGCCAGTTCGCGGTAGCCGAGCCCGGGCCGCCACGAGCCGAGGTGCACCTCGTACACGCTCATCGGCGCGTCCGCCCAGTCGGTCGCCTCGCGCCGGGCGACCCAGTCGCCGTCGCCCCAGGTGTACTCCGATTCGGTCACCTTCGACGCGGTCGCGGGCGGCACCTCGGTGGCGAACGCCATCGGGTCGGCTTTCTCGTGCCAGTGCCCGTCCGCGCCGAGGATGCGGAACTTGTAGCAGCTGCCGACCGGGACGCCGGGCACGAACAGCTCCCACACGCCCGAGGACCCGAGCGAGCGCATCGGGTGGCCGCGGCCCTCCCACCCGTTGAAGTCGCCGATCACCCGCACGCCGCGCGCGGTCGGCGCCCACACCGCGAAGGACACGCCTTCGACGACGCCGTTCGGGGTGTCGTACCGGCGCACGTGCGCGCCGAGCACGTCCCACAGCCGTTCGTGCCGTCCTTCGCCGATGAGGTGCTGGTCCAGCTCCCCCACCGTCGGCAGCCAGCGGTACGGGTCGTCGGTGACGACAGTGTGGTTGTCGTAGCCGACTTCGATCCGGTAGTCGCCCGGGTGCTCCGGCAGCGTCGCGGCGAACAGCGCGTCCGCCACGCGGTCCAGCGGAACGCGGCGCTCGCCCGCGACGACCGACACCGACGTCGCGCCCGGGCGCAGCGCGCGCACGACGATGTCGCCGCCGGCGGTGTGCACGCCGAGCACCGAATGCGGGTCGTGGTGCTCGCCCGCCAGCAGCCGGTCGATGTCGAGCGGAGACGGGGCCGCCGAGGGCAGATCCGCGGGGACAGCGTTCACGGGGGTCACTCGCTTCCGTCGGTGCTGCGGGCGATCGCCGCCAGCGGCACGCTCAGCCAGTCCGGCCGGTTCGCGTGCTCGTAGGCGACCTCGTACACCGCTTTGTCCAGTTCAAAGGCGCGAAGCAGGTCCACATGCTCCAGCGGGTCGCCGACCGGGCCGCCGGCGCGCGCGTACCCGGCGCAGAACGCGGCGCGGTTGCGGCGGGCCCATTCCATCGCGTGCCGGGTCACGTCCGCGTTCTCGGGCTGCCCGACGAGCCGCTGGTGCGCCGCGTAGTCGAAGGACCGGAGCATGCCCGCGACGTCGCGCAGCGGCGAGCGCAGCGCGTGCCGTTCCGCGACCGGGGCGGCCGGTTCGCCTTCGAAGTCCAGCAACAGCCATCCGTTGACGGTACGCAGCACCTGGCCCAAGTGCAGATCGCCGTGGATGTACTGCAGCGAGATCGGCGCCTCGTGCGCGCGCACGGCCTCGAACACCTCGCGCAGCGCGGGCGCGTGCACCGCCAGCTCCGGGACCGCCTCGGACACCTGGTCGAGCCGTTCGGTCATCGCGCGCACCGTGCGGTCCAGCTCGTCGCCGTCCGCGGGCTCGGTGCCCAGCGCGGTCGCGAGGTCCGCGTGCACCTCGGCCACCGCGGCGCCGAGCCGCTCGGACTCCCCGGCGAAGTCGCCGCCCGCCTCGGCCGCGGGCTGGTCCGGATCGGCCAGCAGGTCCCGGACGCTCGTGGTCGCCATCGCCCAGCCGTCGACCGCGTCCGGCAGGAACTCCTGCAGCATCCCCATCGTCGCGGGTTCGCCGTGCAGTTCGCCGGAGATCGAGCCGACCACGCGCGCCACGTGCTTGCAGCCCGCGCTTTGCAGCGCGCGGTGCAGCAGCAGGTCCTTGTTCAGTCCCGGGCTGAGCTTGCGGAACAGCTTGAGGATGTACTGCCCGCCGTAGACGAGCGAAGTGTTGCTCTGCTCCGCGGTGATCGGCCGCGAGCGCAGCCCGGGTTCGAGCGTCGCGTCCGGTTCCGCGGCGAACCGCAGCGTCCCGGCGGACCCGCCAGCCGCCATCCGGTCCAGCAGCCCCGCGGTGAGGTCCGCGTCGCCGCTCGCCTCGTAGAACCGCTCGCCGAGCAGCGCCGCCGACGCCACCTCGGGAACCCCGGACCGGCGGCCGACCAGCAGCTGGTACGGCTCGGTCCGGTCGCCCTGCACCACGTCGACGACCGCGTGCACCAGCAGCGGATCCGGGCCCGCCAGCACGGTGAGGCTCGCCGGGCGGACCTCGTCGACCGGCCGGTCCTTGCCCGCGAACCAGCGCTGCGCGGGCAGCCAGTCCGGCAGCAGGGCGGCCAGCGCCCCGGACAGCTCGGGCGGTTCGGACAGTGCGGACAGGTCAGGCGGGGAACCGTGGGGCGACAGCGGACTCACCTCATTCTTCCGGCTCGAGCAGCTGGAACCAGTAGAACCCGTGGCCGGGCAGCGTGAGCAGGTACGGCAGCTCGCCGATGTCCGGGAAGCGCACCCCGCCGGTCAGCTCGACCGGCGTCGCGCCCTGGTGCGCGGACAGGTCCAGTTCCACCGGCTGCGGGAAACGGGACAGGTTGTTGACGCACACCACGACGTCCTCGCGGCCGTCCGGGCGCAGCCACCGGCGCTGGTAGGCGAGCACGCTGGGGTTCGAGCCGCCGAGGTCGGTGAAATCGCCCTGGCCGAACGCGTGGTGCTGTTTGCGGACCTCGATCATCCGGCGCGTCCAGTTCAGCAGCGACGCCGCGTTGTCGGCCTGCGCCTCGACGTTCAGCGCCTGGTGCCCGTACACCGGGTCCATGATCACCGGCAGGTAGATCCGGCCGGGGTCGCAGGTGGAGAACCCGGCGTTGCGGTCCGGGGTCCACTGCATCGGGGTGCGGACGGCGTCGCGGTCGCCGAGCCAGATGTTGTCGCCCATCCCGATCTCGTCGCCGTAGTAGAGCACCGGCGAGCCGGGCAGCGACAGCAGCAGCGCGGTGAACAGCTCCTGCTGGTTGCGGTCGTTGTCCAGCAGCGGGGCGAGCCTGCGGCGGATGCCGATGTTGGCCTTCATCCGCGGGTCTTTGGCGTATTCGGAGTACATGTAGTCGCGCTCTTCGTCGCTGACCATCTCGAGCGTCAGCTCGTCGTGGTTGCGCAGGAAGATGCCCCACTGCGTGCCGGACGGGATCTGCGGCGTCTGCAGCAGGATCTCCGAGATCGGGAACCGCGACTCCCGGCGCACCGCCATGAAGATCCGCGGCATGAGCGGGAAGTGGAACGCCATGTGGCATTCGTCGCCGCCGGACTCCGCGTCGCCGAAGTACTCGACCACGTCGCTGGGCCACTGGTTCGCCTCGGCCAGCAGGATCCGGCCGGGGTACTCGTCGTCGACGACTTTCCGGCAGCGCTTGAGGAAATCGTGCGTGCGCGGCAGGTTCTCGCAGTTGGTGCCTTCCTGTTCGAACAGGTACGGCACGGCGTCGAGGCGGAAGCCGTCGATGCCGATGTCGAGCCAGAACCGCAGCACGTCGATCATCGCGTCCTGCACGGCCGGGTTCTCGTAGTTCAGGTCCGGCTGGTGGGTGAAGAACCGGTGCCAGTAGAACTGGCCGCGCACCGGGTCGTAGGTCCAGTTCGACGTCTCGGTGTCGACGAAGATGATCCGCGCGTCGGCGTAGCGGGAATCGTCGTCGCTCCACACGTAGTAGTCGCCGTAGGGGCCGTCCGGGTCCGAGCGCGACTGCTGGAACCACGGATGCGCGTCCGAGGTGTGGTTGAGCACCAGGTCGGTGATCACCCGGATGCCGCGCCGGTGCGCCTCGTCGAGCAGGTACACGAAGTCCTCGACGCTGCCGAATTCCGGCAGCACGGCCCGGAAATCGCTGATGTCGTAGCCGCCGTCGCGCAGCGGCGAGGCGTAGAACGGCGGCAGCCACAGGCAGTCCACCCCGAGCCAGGCGAGGTAGTCCAGCCGGCCCGCCAGGCCGCGCAGGTCGCCGGTGCCGTCGCCGTTCGAATCGGCGAAGGCGCGCACCAGCACCTCGTAGAACACCGCGCTCTTGAACCATTCGGGGTCCTTCGGCGCCGCGTGCGCGTGCGCGAAGTCGTCCGCCTGCGGTTCGACCAGCAGGCCGTCGGCGGTCACCGCCTCCCCCGTGTGCGGCACGTCCGCCAGTCCCGCCGCGGCGCCGGGCCGGCTCTCCTCGTCCATCCGTTCCACCTTGTCGTGAGTCGCGTGTGCTGAGCAGTGGTTATCCCGTTCGGCGCCGGGATAACCACGGGGGTCGGAGCGGCCGCGGCGTCAGGCCGCGAGCCTGCGGCGCAGCGCGACGATGTGCGCCACCGCCCGCCACGGTTCGAGCCGGACGAAGTTCGCCTGGCCCCAGTCCCACGTCTCGCCGGTGACCTCGTCGTGCGCGATGAGCCGCTCGGTCCAGTCGAAGCCGAGCGCGGGCAGGTCGAGCCAGAGCGTGCCCTCTCGCGCGTTGTGCGGGTCGAGGTTCACGATCGCGACGACCGTGTCGCCGGTCGCCGGGTCCTGTTTGGAGTAAGCGAGCAGCGCGTCGTTGTCGATGTGGTGGAAGCGCAGCGACCGCATGCCCTGCAGCGCCGGATGCGCGCGGCGGACGGCGTTGAGCCGGGTCAGCCACGGTTCCAGCGAACGGCCCTCGGCGAGCGCGCGGGCGAAATCGCGCGGGCGCAGCTGGTACTTCTCGGAGTCGAGGTACTCCTCGCTGCCCGGCCGCACCGCCTCGGATTCGAACAGCTCGTAGCCGGAGTACACGCCCCAGGTCGGCGACATCGTCGCGGCGAGCGCGGCGCGCAGCGCGAACATGCCCGGACCGCCGTGCTGCAGCGATTCGTGCAGGATGTCCGGGGTGTTGACGAACAGGTTCGGCCGGCCGTGGTCCCAGTGCTCGACGAGGTCCGTGCCGAACTCGGTGAGCTCTTCTTTCGTGGTGCGCCAGGTGAAATACGTGTAGCTCTGGGTGAAACCGAGTTTCGCGAGTCCCCACAGCCGGGCCGGGCGGGTGAACGCCTCGGCGAGGAACAGCACGTCCGGATGCGCGTCCTTCACCGACTGGATCAGCCACGCCCAGAAGTCCGGCGGCTTGGTGTGCGGGTTGTCGACCCGGAAGATCCGCACCCCGTGCGACACCCAGTGCAGCACGACGCGCAGCACCTCGTCGTAGATGCCGCGCGGGTCGTTGTCGAAGTTGACCGGGTAGATGTCCTGGTATTTCTTCGGCGGGTTCTCCGCGTACGCGATGGTGCCGTCCGGGCGGGTGGTGAAGAACTCCGGGTACTTGACGACCCACGGGTGGTCCGGCGCGGCCTGCAGGGCGAGGTCGAGCGCGACCTCGAGGCCGAGCTCCTCCGCGCGCGCCACGAACGAGTCGAAATCCTCGATCGTGCCGAGCTCCGGGTGGATCGCGTCGTGCCCGCCCTCGTCCGCGCCGATCGCCCACGGCGAGCCGACGTCGTCCGGCGTCGCGTCGAGAGTGTTGTTGGGGCCCTTGCGGTTCACCCGGCCGATGGGGTGCACCGGCGGCAGGTAGACGACGTCGAAACCCATGCCCGCGACGCGGTCCAGCTCGCGCTCGGCGGTGGCGAAGGTGCCGTGCACGGCGCGGCCCAGCGCGTCGACCCCGCCGGTGGAGCGGGGGAAGAATTCGTACCAGGAACCGAAAGCGGCGCGTTTGCGGTCGACCCACAGCTTCAGCACGCGGCCCTTGGTGATCAGCTCGCGCACCGGGAAGTCGTGCATGAGCTGGCGGACCTCGGGCGAGAGCGCGGGCCCGACGCGCTCGGCGAGATCGCGTTCGTCGTCGCGCAGCGCGGCCGCGGCCCCGGCGAGCAGCGGGCGCTCGGCCCGGCGCTCCGGGCGGCGGGACACGCGGTCGAGCAGCAGCGCCCCGCTTTCCAGGTCGTTCGCCAGCTCCCCCGGCCCCTGCCCGGCGGCGATCTTCACCTCGACCGCGTGCTCCCAGGTGGCCCACGGATCGCTCCACGCGTCCACCCGGTAGGTCCACATGCCCTCGGCGTCGGGCACGATCACCGCGCCGAACCGGTCGAGCCCGCGGCCCTGTTCGGTCATCCGCGTCTGGCGCGCCGCGCGGTCGCCCGGACCGCGCCAGGCGACCGTCGCGGCGACCGCGTCGTGGCCCTCCCGCCAGACCGTGGCGGTGACGGGGAAATGTTCGCCCGCAACGGCTTTGGCCGGATACCGGCCGCAGCTGACAATGGGTGCGACGTCGTCGATCCCGAGCCTGCCGGTCATGGCGATGCCCCTTTTTCACGGTGGGTGGGAGGGTGGTCGGAGGGTGCTTCCGCGAGCACGGTCAGTGTGCCTGATTCCTCCAAAGCCGTTGACAGCGGGGCCTTTTTCTGATTTTCCCGCCACCCGGTCGGGCGAAACGCCCCCATTCGGCGGAACTCCCGGACGCATTCCCGTCCCCCGCCCGCAACACGCTCGCCGAATTGCGTTAACAATCGGCGGCGCGTTCCGGTGATTACCGGTGAGTATCGGTGCGGATGTCCGGGTGACGGTTTCTCGGCGGCGGCTGACTGCAGTCAGGATGCCCCATGACGCCCGCGGCGATCACGCGAAGCGCCCGCACTTCTCGGACTCGGGCTCCTTACAGCTGCGGGATCTCCACCGTGTCCCGCGGCGCGCGCAGCAACAGCAGCGACCGCGCCTCGACCGTGATCCGCGCCTTGGGCTCCAGCACGCCGGGGTTGGCCGGGGTGCCGTCGGCGGTGCTGGTGTCCAAAGTGGGCTTGAAAGTCTCGCCGTACTCCGGGCCGGGCAGCACGATCTCCGCCGGTTCCGCGCCCGCGTGCAGCACCAGCAGCCACGAGTGGTCGGTGACGAGCGCGCCCTCGCGGTTGCGCGCCTGGCTGTTCGACCCGTCGATCCACATGCAGAGCGTGCGGCGGTCCTCGTCGAACCAGTCGATCTCGTCGAATTCCTCGCCGTCCGGGCGGAACCAGACGAGGTCGGGCTTGCCGGTGACCGTGGTGCGGCCCTCGAAGAACTCCGGCTGCCGCAAGGCCGGGCTGTGCGCGCGCAGCCGGACCACGCGGCGGGCGAAGTCGAGCATCGGCTCCGACGCCTCGGTCGGGGTCCAGTCGACCCACGACGTTTCGTCGTCGAGGCAGTAGGCGTTGTTGTTGCCGTGCTGGGTCCGCCACATCTCGTCGCCCGCGGTGAACATCGGGGTCCCGGTGGACAGCAGCAGCGTCGCGAACAGGTTGCGCGCCTGGCGGGTGCGCAGCGCGACGATCGCCGCGTCGTCGGTCTCGCCCTCCGCGCCGTGGTTCCACGAGCGGTTGTCGTTCGTGCCGTCGCGGTTGTCCTCGCCGTTGGCCTCGTTGTGCTTTTCGTTGTAGGACACCAGGTCCCGCAGCGTGAAGCCGTCGTGCGCGGTGACGAAGTTGATCGACTGCCACGGGCGGCGCAGGTTGTGGTCGTACAGATCGGACGAGCCGGACAGCCGGTACGCGAGGTCCCGCACGCCGGTCGCGCCGCGCCAGAAGTCGCGGACGGTGTCGCGGTAGCGGCCGTTCCATTCGGCCCACTGCGCGCCGAAGTCGCCGACGCGGTAGCCCTCGCCGGTCGCGTCCCACGGTTCGGCGATCAGCTTGCAGCGCGACAGCACCGGGTCGGTGGTGATCGCGGTCAGCATCGTCGACTCGCGGTCGAACATCTCGCCGCGCGGGCGGCCGAGCGTGCTCGCCAGGTCGAAGCGGAACCCGTCGACGCCCATCTCCTGCGTCCAGTACCGCAGCGAATCGGTGACCAGCCGGACGACCGTCGGCGAACCGGCGTCGAGGGTGTTGCCGCAGCCGGTGAGGTCGGCCATGTGCCCGCGGCGGGTGTGCAGGTAGTACGCCGGGGCGTCGAGGCCGCGCAGCGAGAGCGTCGGGCCGTCCGGGC
The DNA here is from genome assembly GCF_004522315.1 of Amycolatopsis sp. CFH S0740. NCBI lineage: Bacteria > Bacillati > Actinomycetota > Actinomycetes > Pseudonocardiales > Pseudonocardiaceae > Amycolatopsis > Amycolatopsis sp. CFH S0740. The sequence continues at coordinate 14,768 of NZ_SDLS01000030.1, forward strand.
CGCCCTCGCAGGTGTGGTTGAAGACGACGTCGAGCAGCACCTCGATGCCTGCCGCGTGCAGGGCCGCCACCATCGTGCGGAATTCCTCGATCTCGCGGCCCGGTTCGCTCGCGTAGCCCGCGTGCGGCGCGAAGTAGCCCAGCGGCGAGTAGCCCCAGTAGTTGTGCCGCCCCGAGCGGATCAGCGCGGGCTCGTCGGCGAACGCGTGCACCGGCAGGAGTTCGACGGTCGTCACGCCGAGCCGGGTCAGGTGCTCGATCGCGACCGGGTGCGCGAGGCCGAGGTACGTGCCGCGCAGCGCTTCCGGGATGAAGGGATGCTGCTGGGTGAACCCCTTCACGTGCAGTTCGCAGATCACCGATTCCTCGAACGGCACCTCGGGCTTGACCCCGGTGTCCTGCCCGCCCGGCGAGGCGACGACCGACAGCGGCACCGCCCCCAGCGAGTCCACAGTGGACATCGGACCGCGCTCGGGGTCGCCGGTGAAGCCCTGCGCGGCGTGCAGGCTGGCGAGCTTGCCGTCGATCCGGCGCGCGTACGGGTCGACGAGGAGCTTGGCCGGGTTGCAGCGGTAGCCGTGCGCCGGGTCGTACGGGCCGTGCACGCGGTAGCCGTAGTGCTGACCGACGGTGACGCCCGGGACGAGCCCGTGCCAGACGCCGAACGTGCGTTCGGTCAGTTCGATCCGCCGCTCGGAACCGTCGTCGCCGATGAGGCACACCTCGACCGCGTCGGCGACGGCGGACGTCACCGCGAACCGGACGCCGCCCGCCTCCGGGTGGGCGCCGAGCGGGAACGGACGTCCGGCGAGGACCTGGTTGTCGGATGCGGGTCGCTGTGCCATGCGCCGATCCTTTCAAACCCTCGGCGGCGACGGGCTCCGGCGCTTGGCTGAACTTGCCCGGAGCAGGGGTGATGACCTGGGCCGACGACGGCGGCAGTAGGGGTTTGAGCCGGGCGTGCCCCCGGGATCCCTGACAGGTTCTGTCAGTGGACCAGGGCATGCTGGCCGCATGCGCGCGAGCCGGCTCGTCTCTCTCCTCTTGCTGTTGCAGGCCCGCCAGCCGAGGACCGCCGCCGAACTGGCCGCCCGGCTGGAGGTCTCGCCGCGCACGGTCTACCGCGACATCGAGGCGTTGAGCGCCGCCGGAATCCCGGTGTACGGCGAGCCCGGCCACGACGGCGGATACCGGCTGGTCGACGGCTACCGCACCCAGCTGACCGGTCTGACCAGGCAAGAAGCCGAGGCGCTCTTCCTCACCGGACTCCCCGCCGCGGCCTCCGGGCTCGGCCTGGGGCCGGTCGCGGAGAACACGGAGCGCAAACTGCTGGCCGCGCTCCCGGCCGAACTGCGCTCCCACGCCGACCGGGTCCGCGAGCGGTTCCATCTGGACGCGGCGTCCTGGTACCACGACACGGAAGCCACGCCGCAGCTGCCGACGGTCTCGGACGCGGCGTGGCAGCAGCGGCGAGTCCGGATCCGGTATCAGCGCTGGGCCGCGCCCCGCGAAGTCGCCCGGACCGTGGAGCCGCACGGTGTGGTGCTCAAGGCCGGGCACTGGTATTTGGTCGCCCGGCATTCCGGGGAGTTCCGGACTTACCGGGTGGCGCGGATCGTCGAGGCGGCGATGCTCCGCCGCTACGCTCCGCCCGGGCGCCCCGATGAAGGTACGTGAGGGGAACCCTGAGGGAATCTGAGTACGTGAGGGTTCCCCTCACGTACCTCCGCCGTGCCCGGCGCGTCTCGCGGGCCGGTGCCGCGATCCCCGGCCCCCGGAGATCAGCGAGTAACGAGCAGCACGAACGACTCCGCGGGCAACATCGTCGCGTCGCCGACCTCGGGGTTGCCCCACGAAGCCAGCACCTCTCCCGCCACCGGAACCTCGACCGGCTTCGCCCCGAAGTTGCACGCCAGCCGCAGCGTGCCCCGGTGCAGGATCAGCCACGCATCGTCCGGCGGGGTCTCCACCACGACGCGGTCCAGCCGCGGATCGGTCAGCTCCGGATGCGTGCGGCGGAGGCGGATCAGCGTCCGGTACAGGCCGAGGATTTCCCGGTGGCCCGGTTTGCCCGGTTCGGTCCAGTCGAGCCGCGAGCGGGCGACGGTGGCCGGGTCCATCGGATCCGGCACGTCCGTTTCGCCCCAGCCGTGCCGGGCGAACTCGCGGCGGCGGCCGGTGCGGACGGCCTCGGCCAGTTCCGGGTCCGGGAACGACGCGAAGAACTGCCACGGCGTCTCCGCGGCCCACTCCTCCCCCATGAACAGCATCGGCGTGAACGGCGAGCAGAACACCACCGCCGCGCCGCAGGCGAGCAGGCCGGGCGAGACTGTCGCGGACAGCCGGTCGCCCGTCGCGCGGTTGCCGATCTGGTCGTGGTCCTGCAAGTAGGCCAGGAACCGGTGGCCGGGGGCGACGCGCCGGTCCAGCGGGCGGCCGTGGACGCGCGAGCGGAACGACGACCAGGTCCCGGCGTGGAAGAACGCCTCCCGCAGGGTCTTGGCCAGCGCGCCGGGCTCGGCGAAATCGGTGTAGTAGCCGGTGGTTTCGCCGGTGAGCCGGACATGCAGCGCGTGGTGCAGGTCGTCGGACCACTGCGCGTGCAGGCCGTAGCCGCCGGCGTCGCGCGTCGTGACGAGCTTGGGGTCGTTCTGGTCGGACTCGGCGATCAGCGTCAGCGGGCGGTTCAGGGCCGCCGACAGCGCGTCGACCTCGGCGGACAGTTCCTCCAGCAGGTGCACGGCGCGGTTGTCGACCAGCGCGTGCACGGCGTCCAGGCGGAGGCCGTCGAAGTGGAAGTCGCGCAGCCAGCCCAGCGCGTTGTCGATGACGTAGCGGCGGACTTCGTCGGAACCCGGGCCGTCGAGGTTCAGCCCGGCGCCCCAGTCGGTGCGGCCGGCGAAGTACGGGCCGAACCGGTCGAGGTACGCGCCGGACGGGCCGAGGTGGTTGTAAACGACGTCGAGCAGGACCGCGAGCCCGCGTGCGTGACACGCGTCGACCAGGCGTTTCAGCCCGTCGGGACCGCCGTACGGTTCGTGCGCCGCGCCCCACAGGACGCCGTCGTAGCCCCAGCCCGCGGTGCCGTCGAAGGAGTTCACCGGCAGCAGCTCGACGTGCGTGACGCCGAGGTCGACCAGGTGCCCGAGCCGGTCGATGACCGCGTCGAACGTGCCCGCTTCGGTGAAGGTGCCGACGTGCAGTTCGTAAACCACGCCGCCAGGCAACTGCCGCCCGGTCCACGACTGGTCGGTCCACTCGAACGCCGAGTGGTCGTAGACCCGCGACGCTTCGTGCACGCCGTTCGGCTGGCGCAGCGAGCGCGGGTCCGGCAGCGGGCGGTCGTCGTCGCCCAGCAGGAAGGCGTAATCGGTGCCGGTGACGTCGGCCTGCCACCACCCGTCCCCGGCGGCGGTCATCTCGTGGTCGGTTCCGTCAACGCGGACGCGGACGCGCTCGGCCGACGGGGCCCATACGCGGAACATCAGGAGTCCTCCCGCACCAGAAGCGCGACCGGGTACTGCTCGAACAAGGCGGACGCCTGCGGGGCATCGCCGACTCCGCGACCGGTCAGCACGTCGGTCCATTCCCCGGCGCGCAGCGGCAGCACGGTGTCGCGCCAGCCGCCCGCCCGGTCCAGACCTAGCGGCAGCCGCGTGACCGCGACGGTCAGGCCGGCACCGCGTTCGAAGGCCAGAAGGTGTTCCGCGGCAACGCCTTCGGCCTGCAGCGGCCGGTATCCGGTGAAGAGCTCCGGCCGGTCTCGGCGCAGGGTCAGCGCGCGGTGCACCACCAGCAGTTTCGCCGCGCCGGTCTCGTCGATCTCCGGCTGTTCGCCGCCCTGGATGCGGTCGAGAAGGGAGCGCCGGGCGGCGTAGTCGACCTCGCGGCGGTTGTCCGGGTCGACCAGCGAGTAGTCCCACAGCTCGGTGCCCTGGTAAACGTCCGGCACGCCGGGTCCGGCCAGTTGCAGCAGCTTCTGCCCCAGCGAGTTCGTCCAGCCCGCGCCGCGCACCCGTTTCACGAACGACTCGATGTCGGCCGCCAAAGCGGCGTCGTCCAGCACCGCGGACGGCCACTCGGCGACGGCGCGTTCGAAGCCCTCGTCGTGCTCCGTCCAGGAAGTGCGGAGTTTCGCTTCCTTCGCGGCCTTGTCGAGGTAGTCGCGCAGCCGCTCCGGCGAGATCGGCCACGCGCCGACGAGCGTCTGCCAGGCCAGGAGATTCAGCGCGGGCTCGGCGATCCCGCGCGCGGCTGTCCAGCGGCGGACCGCGACAGCGAACTCGTCCGCGACCTCCGAGAGCGCCGCCATCCGGGCGCGGGTGTCCTCGGACCGCTTCGTGTCGTGCGTGGTCAGCGTGGTCATCGTGGCCGGGGCCGCGGCCGCCCGGCCCGCGGCCAGCGTGTGGAATTCCCCGGTGCTCAGCCCGAACCGGTCCGGGTTGCCGCCGACCTCGTTCAGCGCGGCGAACCGGGTGAAGCGGTAGAAGGTCGTGTCCTCGGTGCCCTTCGCGACGACCATGCCGGACGTCTGCTGGATCCGCGTCGCGAGCTCGCCGTCAGGCGCGCCGCGCACCTGGCTGTCGAGCGCGTCGAGCGCCGGGGCCAGTTCCGGCCGCCGCTTGCGGGCCCGCGCCACGGCAGTCGCCCAGTGGCCGGACCCCTCGGGAAGGTACGAACGGTAGACCGGGAACGCGATCATCACCTCGGCGACGGCGGCGCGGGCCGCACCGGCGTCCACGCCTTGCAGCAGCGCCGCGATCCGGTGCACCTCGGCGACCAGGATGCCGTCGGTCACCAACCTCCGCGCGTTCTCCTCGACCGCGTGGTAGTCGGTGCGCACGCCCTGTTCGGCGGCGAGCCGGGTGAACACCGACGCGGCGGCCGGGTCCACGAACACGCCGGCGATCTCGCGCAACGCGTCGTATCCGGTGGTCCCGTCGACCGGCCAGCTCTGCGGCAGCGCCTCGCCCGGGTGCAGGATCTTCTCCGCGACCAGCCACGCCCCGCGCGCGCCCTCGCGGAGCCGCCGGAAGTAGCCGCCGGGGTCGGCGAGACCGTCCGGATGGTCCACGCGCAGGCCGGTGACGTCGCCGTCGGACACCCAGCGCAGCACCTCGCCGTGCGTTTCGGCGAACACCTCCGGCCGCTCGACGGCGACCGCGGCCAGGTTCGTGATGTCGAAGAACCGCCGGTAGTTCAGCTCCCGGTTGCCGCGCCGCCAGCCGACCAGCTCGTAATGCTGGCGCGCGTGCACCTCGGCCGGCGTGCCGTCGCCGGTGCCGGGCGCGATCGGGAAGCGGTGGTCGTAGTAGACGAGTTCGGCATTGTCGGCACTGCCCTCGACGGTCAGCTCGGCAACCGCACTGTCCTCGCCGAGCACCGGCAGCAGCAGCCTGCCGCGGCTCCAGTCGATGTCGAAGAACGACGCGTACGGCGATTCCCGGCCGTTCCGGAGAACGTCCCACCACCACTGGTTCGCCTTCGCGACCTCGACCGACATGTGGTTCGGCACGATGTCCACGACGAACCCGAGCCCGGCGTCTTTCAGCCGCGCTGCCAACGCCTTTCGCGCTTCTTCGCCGCCCAGTTCTCCCCGGGCGCGCGTCGGATCGGTGACGTCGTAACCGTGCGTCGACCCGGGTGTCGCGTCGAGCATCGGCGAGCCGTACAACGCCCCGACGCCCAGCTCGCGCAGGTACTCCACGATCGCGGCGGCGTCGGCGAAGCCGAACTCCGGCCGCAGCTGCACCCGGTACGTCGAGGACGGCGTGCTCATTCGCTCTCCTTCGCCGTGCGCTGGAGAACCACGAGCGAACGCGCGGCGAGCGTGAACTTGCCGCCGCCTTCGACCGGTTCGACGCCGCAGTCCCCGACCGCCCCGGTCCGGGTGTCCACCACGACTGTCCATTCGCGACCGTAGCCGTTGCCCGGCAGCGTCATCGCGATGTCCTCCCAGTGCGCGTTGAACGCGAGCAGGAACGAATCGTCCTCCACCGGCATCCCGCGCGGGTCGAGATCCGGGATCCCTTCCCCGTTCAGGAAGATCACCACGGACTTGCCGAACGCGTCGTCCCAGTTCTGCTCGGTCATCTCCTCGCCGGCCGGGGTGAACCAGGCGATGTCGCCCAGTTCCTCGCCCTTGCGCACCGGCTTGCCCTGGAAGAACCGGCGGCGGCGGAACACCGGATGCGCCTTGCGGAACGCGGCGAGCGCGCCGGTGAACTCGACCAGGTCGGCGTTCTCCGTGGCGAGCTCCCAGTCCATCCAGGACAGTTCGGTGTCCTGGCAGTAGGCGTTGTTGTTGCCCTGCTGGGTCCGGCCCAGTTCGTCGCCGTGCAGCAGCATCGGCACGCCTTGGGACAGCAGCAGCGTGGCGAGCAGGTTCCGCCGCTGCCGGGCGCGCAGCGCGAGCACCTCCTCGTCGTCGGTCGGGCCCTCGACGCCGCAGTTCCACGACCGGTTGTCGTCCGCGCCGTCGCGGTTGTCCTCGCCGTTGGCCTCGTTGTGCTTTTCGTTGTAGGACACCAGATCGGTGAGCGTGAAGCCGTCGTGCGCGGTGACGAAGTTGATCGACGCGAACGGGCGGCGGCCGTCGTCCTGGTACAGGTCCGACGAACCGGTGATCCGCGAAGCGAACTCGCCGAGGGTGGACGGTTCGCCGCGCCAGAAGTCGCGCACGGTGTCGCGGTACTGCCCGTTCCATTCCGTCCACAGCGGCGGGAAGTTGCCGACCTGGTAGCCGCCGGGCCCGACGTCCCACGGTTCGGCGATCAGCTTCACCTGGCTCACGATGGGGTCCTGCTGCACGAGGTCGAAGAACGTCGACAGCCGGTCGACGTCGTAGAACTCGCGGGCCAGCGCGGAGGCGAGGTCGAACCGGAAGCCGTCCACGTGCATCTCGGTCACCCAGTACCGCAGCGAATCCATGATCAGCTGCAGCGTGTGCGGGCTGCGCACGTTGAGCGAGTTCCCGGTGCCGGTGTAGTCCATGTAGTACTGCGGATCGTCCTCGACCAGGCGGTAGTACGCCTCGTTGTCGATGCCGCGCATGGACAGCGTCGGGCCGAGGTGGTTGCCCTCGGCGGTGTGGTTGTAGACCACGTCGAGGATGACCTCGATCCCCGCCTCGTGCAGGGCGCGGACCATGCCCTTGAACTCCTGCACCTGCCCGCCCTGGCCCTGCATCGCGGCGTAGGCGTCATGCGGCGCGAAGTACCCGATCGTGTTGTAGCCCCAGTAGTTGCGCAGGCCCTTCTCGTCGAGGCCGTGGTCGGTGACGAACTGGTGCACCGGCATCAGCTCGACCGTGGTCACGCCGAGTTTCTGCAGGTGCTCGACCACCGCCGGGTGCGCCAGCCCGGCGTACGTGCCGCGCAGCCGCTCGGGGACGAATGGGTGCGTCATCGTCATGCCGCGCACGTGCGTCTCGTAGATGACCGTCTCGTGGTAGGGCACCCGCGGCGCGCGGTCGTTGGCCCAGTCGAAGAACGGGCTCACCACGAGCGAGTACGGCACGTGCCCGGCCGAATCGTCCTCGTTGAGCTGTTCCGGGTCGTCGAAGCGGTAGCTGAACAGCGCCTCGGACCAGTCGACGCCGCGGGACAGCGCCTTGGCGTACGGGTCGATCAGCAGCTTGCCCGGGTTGCAGCGCAGGCCGCGGCTCGGGTCGTACGGCCCGTGCACCCGGAATCCGTAGCGCTGCCCGGGGCCGACGCCGAGCAGGTAGCCGTGGTGGACGAACCCGTCGACCTCCTCCAGCCGCGCGCGGGTTTCGTTGCCCTCGTCGTCGAACAGGCAGAGATCGACGTGCTCGGCGACCTCGGAGAACAGCGCGAAGTTCGTCCCCACGCCGTCGTAGGTCGCGCCGAGCGGGTAGGGCTTTCCGGGCCAGGGCCGCACAGGGCTTCTCCTTGGGCATCGGTTTACGTTGTCCGGACAGGCTTTTCGGGGGTTCAGCGCAGCGGGCGGGCCGCGGCCAGCGGAGCGACCGCCGCCCGCACCCGCGGATCGGCGAAGAACCCGTCCACGGTGACGGGAAGCGGGATGCGCCAGTTAGGGTACTCATCCACGGTGCCCGGCAGATTCGGCTGGCGCCGTTCGCCCGCGACGTCCGCGGGCGCGGTGAGCACCAGCCGCGACGCCGCCGAGGCGAGCAGCGTGTGCAGGGCGACCACCAAGTCGTCGTCCGGAATTCCTTCGCTCGCAACCAGTTCGAGCAACGCCCGGCGTTCGGCCGCCGCCTCGGCGTACTCCTGCTCCGCCGGGCGGTCGAGCTGGCCGAGTTCGGCGCGGACCCGGACGTGCTCGGCGTCGAGCCAGCCGGACACGGTCGGCAGGTCGTGCGTCGAAATGCTGGCCATCGCGTCCGGGTCCCAGCGGTCCGGGCGGACGAACCGCTTGCCGGGCGCGTCCCAGTCGCGCTGGAACCACAGCACCGCGGAGCTGAGCAGGCCGCGTTCGTGCATGGTCTCGGTGACGGTGTCCTCGACGGTGCCGAGGTCCTCCCCCACCACGACCGCGCCCGCGCGGTGCGCCTCCAGCGCGAGCACGCCGAGCATCGCTTCGGCGTCGTAGTGCACGTATGTGCCGCGACCAGCCGGTTCGCCCGGCGGAATCCACCACAGCCGCCACATCCCGGCGACGTGGTCCACCCGGATCCCGTCGGCGTGCTGCAACACGCCGCGCACGACGTCGCGGAACGGCGCGTACCCGGCTTCGGCGAGCCGGTCCGGCCGCCACGGCGGCAGATTCCAGTCCTGGCCCTGCTGGTTGAACGCGTCCGGCGGTGCGCCGACCCGCACCTGCGCGGCGAAGACGTCCCGCAGCGCCCAGGTGTCCGCGCCGCCCGGATGCACGCCGACCGGCAGGTCGTGCACGACGCCGACCGGCATGCCCGCCTCGCGCGCGGCGCGGCGGACGGTGTCCAGCTGCTCGTGACAGAGCTGCTGAAGCCAGCCGTGGAACTCGATCCGCTCGGCCAGCTCCTCGCGCGCGGCGGCCACCTCGGCGCTGCCGGGATCGCGCAACGGCTCGGGCCACTCGCGCCAATCGCTGCCGTGCACCTCGGCGAGCGCGCCGAACGCGGCGAAATCGCGAAGGTCGCCGTCCAGGTCGACCGGGTGCGGATGGTGCGGGCGCAAGAGTTCCAGCGCGGCCCGTTTCGCGGTCCACACGGCGTCGTAGTCGATCAGCTCGCCGATCGGATCGGGCGCGAGCGCCAGCACCCGCCGCCGGGTGTCCTCGTCGGCTCGGGCGAACGCTTCGGTGTCGGTCACCCGCAGGTACAGCGGGTTCGCGAACCGGCGGCTGGACGGCGAATACGGCGACCGTTCGACCGGATGCGCCGGGCTGATCGCCTGCACCGGGTTGACGAGCAGCACGCCCGCGCCCAGCTCGGCGGCCGACCGGGACGCCATCTCGGCGAGATCGCCGAAATCGCCCATCCCCCACGACCGTTCGGAATGCAGCGCGTAAAGCTGGAGCATCCAGCCCCACGCGGGCGGCACCGCGGGCAGCCGGTCCGGGACGACGACCAGCGAAACCCGTTGCTCCGCGGTCTTGATCCGGTGCCAGCCGAGCGGAAGGTCAGCCGGAAGGGTGGCGCCGACGTCACGCGTCGTGCCGTCTTCGAGCTCAATCCTCGCGGCTTGGCCGAGTTCGCGTTCTTGCCCGGCGCGCACCACCACCGTCGGCGGCAGCACGCGCGCCGCGCTCGCTTCTTGCACCGCGGCCAATTCTCGCTGAATTGCCTGTGGAGTACGGGCATCGACGTCCAGCTGCGCCAATACCGCGATCACGACGTCGGGATCTACCTGCACTTCGACTTGGTCGGAGTTTTCGTAGTGGGTGGCGACTCCATGGGCGGCGGCCAGTTCGGCCAGTTCGGGGGTCACGTTTCGGTCCGGGGAGCGGGAATGCGCACCGGACCAGTGTCCCGGGCGGCGCCCCGCGGCGCCATTCGCCTCGCCGCCGCGGACGGGCGAAGCGGTGACCGGCCGGTCGGGGGGCGTGCCGGCCGGTCACCGCCACACGAAACAAGAGGGAAGGCGTTCCCCGGAATGACGCGCGAACGCCCAGTTCACCCGTTCAGGCGCTATTCGCGATTTCAGCGCGCGGTTTTCTTCTCAACGAGGTAGCGCCGTGCGAAATGGCCGCGGTCAGGCTCCGGCCAGCTGCCCGAGCTTCCCGGCGAGCCGGTCCAGCCACGCTTCGACCTCGCCCGGCGAACGGTCCGGCAGCCCGAACACGACCTCGGTCACGCCCGCCTCCTCGAGCTTGGCGAGCCCCTCCGGATCGGGACGCGGGCCGAGCGCGATCACCTCCGGCTCACCGTCGCGGCCTTCCTCGCGCCAGATTTCGCGCAACTGCGCGACTTTCCCGGTGATGTCGCCTTCGCCCGGCGTGGTCAGCCAGCCGTCGCTGTGGCGCGCGATCCACCGGAACGTGCGCTCGGTGCCGCCCGCGCCGACGACCACCGGCACCTTGGGCTGCACCGGTTTCGGCCACGCCCAGCTCGGCCCGAACTCGACGAACTCGCCCGCGTAGCTCGCCTCTTCCTCGGTCCACAGCGCGCGCATCGCCTCGAGGTACTCGCGCAGCGCGGTCCGCCGCCGCTTCCCGGGCACGCCGTGGTCGGCGAGCTCGTCGGTGTTCCAGCCGAACCCGACGCCGAGCGTGACCCGGCCGCCGGACAGGTGGTCCAGCGTCGCGACGGTCTTGGCCAGCGTGATCGGGTCGCTCTCCACCGGCAGCGCGACCGCGGTCGCCAGCCGGATCGTCGAGGTCACCGGCACCGCGCTGGCGAGCGCGACCCACGGGTCGAGCGTGCGCAGATAGCGGTCGTCCGGCAGCGAGGAGTCGCCGGTCCGGGGGTGCGGGGCGTCCCGCCGGATCGGGATGTGGGTGTGCTCGGGCACGTAGAAGGTCGCGAAGCCGGCCTCTTCCGCGGCCTGCGCGGCCGCCGCCGGGGAGATGCCCCGGTCGCTGGTGAACAGCACGATCCCGTATCTCACCCCCGGCACGGTATTAGAACGTGTTTCAGTTTGCAACGGCCCCGGGCGCGGGCGATTATTCCTGCGAAAACCCGGGCTTGACGGCGCCCCCGGCCGGGTACTCCACTGGTACTTGAGCGATCACCGGCCCGTCCTGCCCGAGGAGGGGATCATGCTGCCCCATCGCGACCGCAGCGCCCTGCGGAAGATCGAAGAGGAACTCGCCGCGAGCGACCCCGTGTTCGCCGCGACGCTGAGCCAAGGCGTGCCGCCGGTGCAGACCCGGCGATGGCAGAAGATCCTCGTGCTCGCCGAGGTCACCGTGCTGATGATGCTGGTCTTCGGCCTGATGGGCGGGGAGACCGGCTGGTTCCTGTGGGGACTGCTCGCCGCGCCGCTGCTGGTCTGGGCGCACCGGACCATGCTGCAGCGCCGCCGCGAACGCGCGGCCGACGACCAGACGTGACCCTCAGCGCTGGGCAGCGCGCTCGAGCAGCGGAGTGAGCCGGTAAGGCACCATCTCGCGCATGACGAGCGCGTTGTTGGTGCGCTCGACGCCGGGGATCTCCAGGATTTCCCCGGCGATCCGGTACAGGTCGTCCGCGTCGGTCGCGACCACGTGCACCAGCAGGTCCTGCGCGCCGGTCAATCCGCGCACCTGCAGCACCTCCGGCACCGCGGCGAGCGCGCGGCCGACCTCGTCCAGCAGCCGCTGCCGCGCCTGCACGGTCACGAACGCGGTGAGCGGATAGCCGAGCGCAGCCGGGTCGATCCGGTGTTCGGCCGAGCGCAGCGCGTCGCCCTGTTCGAGCCGGGCGAGCCTGCTCTGCACGGTGTTGCGGGACAGGCCCAGTTCGTCGGCGAGCGCGACCGCGGTGGCGCGCGGGGTGCGGCCGAGCGCGAGCAGGATCCGGGCGTCGGTGGCGTCGAGCCGCTGAGTGCTGGGCATGCTGCGCAATCCTCTCCGCACCGTGCGGTGCTGACTTGGGCGTTCTGCGCAATGTTGAACGCGCTTGTTGTGCACCCTACCCAGCTCTGCTGGACTGGCCTGAACTTTCCGCCCAAGAAAGGTCCGATCCTTCGTGAGCAGCGCCGCCCCCGAACGCCTACCGGACAACGACACGGTGACCGTCCTGCGCGAGGTGCAGGACCGGGTGCTGTGGCTGTCGACCGCGATCATCGACCACGCGAACCGGGTGCGGCCCAATCCGACCGGGCTCAAGGTCGGCGGGCACCAGGCGTCCAGCGCCTCGATGGTGTCGATCATGACCGCGCTGTGGTTCGCCCGGCTGCGCGCGCAGGACCGGGTCTCGGTCAAGCCGCACGCCTCCCCCGTGCTGCACGCGATCAACTACCTCCTCGGCGACCTCGACGAGAAGTACCTGACGACGCTGCGCGAGTTCGGCGGCCTGCAGAGCTACCCGTCGCGCTCGAAGGACCCGGACCAGGTCGACTACTCCACCGGTTCGGTCGGCATCGGCGCGACCGCCCCGATCTGGGGCGCGCTGGCGCGGCGCTACGTCGAATCGCACGGCGGCGGCGCGGGCACCGGACGGCAGTACTCGCTGGTCGGCGACGCGGAGCTGGACGAGGGCGCGTGCTGGGAAGCCGTCCTCGACCCGAACGTGGCCGAACTGGGCGAGGTCGTGTGGATCGTCGACCTGAACCGGCAGTCGCTCGACCGCGTGGTGCCGAACATCGGCGCGACCCGGCTGCAGGGCATGTTCGAGGCGGCCGGCTGGCAGGTGCTGACCGTCAAGTACGGGCGGCTGCTGCAGGACCTGTTCGAGCGGCCGGGCGGTTCGGCGCTGCGCCGGCGCATCGACGAGATGTCGAACCCGGAGTACCAGCGCCTGCTCCGCTGCACCCCGGCGCAGCTGCGCGAACGCCTGACGACGCCGGAACTGGCCCCGCTGCTGGACACTCTCGACGACGACACGCTGCACGCCGCCATCCGCAACCTCGGCGGCCACGACCTGTCCGCGCTGCTGGACACGTTCGACGCCATCGACGACCACCGGCCGACCGTCGTTTTCGCTTACACGGTCAAGGGATTCGGCCTCGCCAGCGAAGGACACCCGCAGAACCACTCGTCGCTACTGACCGCCGAGCAGCTGGGCTCGCTGGCCGAGCGCGTCGGTATCTCGCCGGACAACCCGTGGCAGAAGTTCGCCGAGGGCTCCGCGGCCGCGCAGCTGTGCGCTTCGACCGCGGCCCGGCTGGAACGGGAACCTGTTGAGCTGCAACCGGTTCCGGCCCTGCCGTCCGACATCGGCCGCACGCCGTCCGGCCGCACCACCACGCAGGCCGCGCTCGGCCGCGCGCTGCTCGACCTGACCCGCGAAGCGCCCGAGGCCGCGGAACTCGTGGTGACGCTGTGCCCGGACGTCTCGTCCAGCACCAACCTCGGCGGCTGGGTCAACAAGGTCGGCGTGTGGTCGCCGCAGGAACGCGTCGACTGGTTCGCCGACGACCCGGAAACGATCCTGCACTGGCGCGAGCGGCCCAGCGGCCAGCATCTGGAACTGGGCATCGCCGAGGTGAACCTGGTGAGCGCGCTCGGCGAACTGGGCACGACGTGGTCGCGCTGGGGCCGTCCGCTGCTGCCGATCGGGGTGCTTTACGACCCCTTCGTGGAGCGTGCGCTGGAACCGTGGTCGTTCGGCATCTACGGCGGCGGACAGTCCATTTTGGTCGGTACCCCGTCCGGCGTCACGCTCGCGCCCGAGGGCGGTGCGCACCAGTCGGTGACCACGCCGTCGGTCGGGCTGGAGCAGCCGGGTTGCGTGACGTACGAGCCCGCGTTCGCGCTGGACGTCGAGTGGACCCTGCTGGCTTCGCTTTCGCGGCTCGGCCGTCCCGACGGAACTTCCGCTTACCTGCGCCTGTCGACCCGTCCCGTCGACCAGAGCCTGGCCGCGGTGCCGGCCGATCCGGCCGCGCGGGAGCGTCGCCGCCGCCAGGTCGTCGCGGGCGCGTACCCGATCCGCACCGCCGCGGTGGCGCGCCCGGACGTCACGCTGGTGACGATGGGCGCGATGGTCACCGAGGCGCTGGAAGCCGCCGACCGGCTGGACGCGCTGGGCAAGCACGCCGACGTCGTGTGCGTGACGAGCCCCGGCCTGCTGTTCCGCGCCGTGCAAGCGCGGGCAGGCCAGGACACCGCCGACACGTGGATCCTGGAGTCGGCGCTGCCGTCCGAACGGTCCGCGCCGATGGTGACGGTGCTGGACGGGCACCCGCACACGCTGGCGTTCCTCGCGAACGTCCACCGCGTGCGGGCGGCGCACCTGGGCGTGACGCGGTTCGGGCAGTCCGGCGACCTGGAGAGCGTGTACCGGCACCACGGCATCGACACCGACAGCATCATCCAGGCCGCGCTGGACGTGGCCGACTGAGCTAGGAGCATTTCTTGTTCGCCGCCGCCGTCACCCGCCATTGGCTGCCTCCGGTCCCGGACGGCGGCGGATTCAGCCTGACCGTCGACGCCGCGCTCGACGAGGACGAGCGGCTCACCGTCCTCGTCACCGCGGACGGGCGGACCCGGATCCGGCTCACCCCGGCGATGGCCGAAACCCTCGGGCGCCCGCGCGACGAACCGGAGTTCCGGCAGCGGCTGGCCTCGGCGGGGATTGTACTGCACGGGGCCGACAACCTGTTCTATTTCACCGACGAGGCAAGGGAAACGCTGCTCGCCGAACCGGACGACGCGTCGGTCCGGCCGCTCACCGGCTCGGACGCCGAAGCGTTCGCCGCGTTCGAGGCCGCCGCGTCCGAACAGGATCTGGACGACGCGTCGGTCGAACTGGACCACTGGGCGGTGTACGGCGCGTTCGCCGACGGACAGCTCGCGGCGGTCGCGAGCATGTATCCGTGGCGTGCCGCACCGCTGGCCGACTTAGGCGTGGTGACGCTGCCGGCGCATCGGGGCAAGGGGCACGCCCGACGCCTCGTACGGGCGATCTCGCGGCACGCGCTCGGGCGAGAGCACGAGCCGCAGTACCGGTGTCAGCTCGACAACCACGCGTCGATCGCCCTCGCCGCATCCGCCGGGCTGACCTTGTTCGGCACCTGGGACATCGTCTCGCCCGGCTCGCCTCGCTGACGGCTCAGTCCCCGATCCGGATCAGCGAGCGGGCGCCCTCCCCGCGCCGCATCCGGTCGAACGCGTCGCCGACCTCGTCGAGCGAAATCCGGTGCGTCACCAGGGTTTCCAGGTCCAGCGCACCGGAACGGACCTCGTCGGCGAGCACCGGGATGTCGCGATCCGGGTCGGACGCGCCGTAGACGGTGCTGGTGAGCGTGCGGGCGAAGTGGAAGATCTCCAGCGGGTTCAGCACGACCTGCTGGTCCTTCCGCCCGACCCCGACCACCGTGCAGTGCCCGCCGCGGCGCACCGAACTCCACGCGGCGCGGATCGTGGCCGCCGCGCCGACGCATTCGAAGGCGTAATCCGCGCCGCGCCCCTCGGTCAGCCCGCGCACCTGTTTGGCGAGTTTGTCGTCGCTCACCAGGAAATCCGTCGCACCGGCCGCGCGGGCGAGCGCTTCCTTCTCCGGCGACAGGTCGGCCGCGATGATCTGGCCGGCGCCCGCGAGTTTCGCCCCGAGCACCACGCACAGCCCGATCCCGCCGAGCCCGAGCACGAGCACGCTCTGTCCTTTTCGGACCTTCGCGGTGTTGCGCACCGCGCCGACCCCGGTGAGCACCGCGCAGCCCATCAGCGCGGCCAGGTCGAGCGGCACGCCGTCCGGCAGCGGCACGACGGAGTGCCCCGGCAGCACGGTTTCCTCCGCGAATCCGCCGACGCCAAGCAAAACGTTGAGCGGCTGGCCGTCCAGCTCCCCGCGCGGCAGCGTGGTAACGCCCTCGATCGCCGAGCACAACCAGGGTTCGCCGGCCTGGCAGAACCAGCATTCCCGGCACGCGGCGGCCCAGTTGAGCACCACCCGGTCCCCCGGCCGCACGTGCGTGACCTCGCTGCCGACCTCCGCCACGACCCCGGACGCCTCGTGTCCCGGCACGAACGGGTACTGCGGACGCAGCGTTCCGTCCACCATGGACAGATCGGAATGGCACACCCCGGCGGCCGCGACCCGCACCCGCACGTCCTCCGGACCTACCGGCGGCAGCACGATGTCGCAGACTTCCGGACGCCCGCCCTGCTCGCGCACGACCACGGCTTTGACCACGATGTCTTCTCCTTGAAAGCCGGGGCTAGAGCTGGATGGACTTGAGTTCGGTGAACTCGTCGAGCGCGGCGCGGCCCATTTCGCGGCCCAGCCCGGACTGCTTGTAGCCGCCGAACGGGGCGAGCGGGTTGAAGGCCCCGCCGTTCACGTCGATCTGCCCGGTCCGGACCTTGCGCGCGAAGGCGAGCGCCCGGTCCTGGTCGGCCGACCACACCGCGCCGTGCAGGCCGTAGCGGGAGTTGTTCGCGATCCGCAGCGCGTCTTCCTCGTCGTCGAACGGGATGATCGACAGCACCGGGCCGAAGATTTCTTCCTGCGCGATCGTGGAATCCGGGTCGACGCCCGCGAAAACTGTCGGTGCGACGAAGTAGCCTGTGTCCGCAGGAGCTTCGATGCCGCCCGTCACCAGAGTCGCGCCCTCGGCAATGCCCTTTTCGATGTAACCGCGCACGCGGTCGCGCTGCGCCGCGCTCACCAGCGGGCCGAGCTTTGTCTTGGGGTCCAGCGGATCGCCGGTCGTGAACCCTTCGGCGAACGTCTTCGCGAGCGCCGCCGCTTCGTCGTGCTTCTCGCGCGGGACGAGCATGCGCGTCCACGCCGTTCAGGTCTGGCCGCCGTTGAGGAACGCGTTGGAGACGCCGACCTTCACCGCCGTCGCCAGGTCCGCGTCGTCGAGGATCACGTTGGCAGACTTGCCGCCCAGCTCCAGCGTCACGCGCTTGACCGTGCGCGCCGCCAGCTCCGCGACCCGGGTGCCGGCACGCACCGAACCGGTGAACGACACGACGTCGACCTCCGGATGCGTCGCGAGCGCCTCGCCGACCTCCGGCCCGTACCCGGTGACCAGATTGACCACGCCGGGCGGGAAACCGGCCTCGTGAATGGCGTCGAAGAGCTGGTAGGCGCTCAACGGCGCGACCTCGCTCGGCTTCACCACGACCGTGCAGCCCGCGGCGAGGGCGGGCGCGATCTTGCAGGTGATCTGGTGCAGCGGATAGTTCCACGGCGTGATGGCCGCGACCACGCCCGCCGGTTCGCGCACGATCAGCGAGTTGCCGACCTTCTCCTCCGGCTCGTCCTGGCCGAGCAGGTCGACGTACGTCTGCACGTCGGTCTGCGGCAGCGCGGCCTGGATCCGGGTCGCGATCCGCAACGGCGTGCCGACGTCCTTCGCGATCGTTTCGCCGATCTCTTCCGCCCGCTTGGCAAGGCCGTCGTGCAGCTTCCGCAGCAGTTCGCGGCGGTCGGCCCGGCTGGTCTCCGCCCACGCCGGGAACGCCTCGCGCGCCGCCCGGACCGCCCGGTCGACGTCCGCGGCCGTGCCCTCCGGAATGTGCGCCTGGACCTGCTCGGTGGCCGGGTTTTCCACCGGGATCGAGGTTCCGCTTTCCGCACGGACCCATTCGCCGCCGATGTACAGCACGTCGCGCTCAGCCACCGAGTCTCCTTCGCCCTGGGTTCCGTCCCTCGGGCCGGATTCTATAGAAAACGCTCCGGCTGTCTAGTGCGCCGCGAGCACGCCCTGCGCCGCGAGGAAGTCGACCAGCAGGTCCCCCGCCTCGCGGATGTGCGCCGCCATCGCTTCCCGCGCCGCCTCCGGCTTGCGCTCGTTCAACGCGGCCAGCACCCGATCGTGGTCGTCGCGCGCGAGCAGCGGCCAGCCGGGAATGTCCGCGTACGCCGAAAACGGCACGTACCGGAGGGTCAACGACAGCATCCACGTGAACTTCGGCGCGGCAGCCGCGTGATTCACCATGCGGTGCAACGCGAAATCGGCCCGCTCGGTCGCGTCGAGGTCGCCTTCGCGCACGGTCTTCTCGATCTCGCGCTGGAGGTCGTCCAGCCGTGCCAGCCCCGCCGGATCGAACGCTTCCGCCGCCCGCGCGGCCAGCTCGCCGGAGACGTAGGCCTGCATCGCATACACGTCGACGACGTCCCGGCGCGTCACCGGGATCACCCGGAATCCGCGCCCTGGACGGAAATCCACCATTCCCTCGCCCGCGAGCGCCATCAACGCCTCGCGCACCGGGGTCGCGCTGACGCCGAGCCGCTCCGCGAGATGCTCGGTGCGCAACCGCTCGCCGCCGCGGACCGCGCCGGTCAGGATCAGGTCGCGCACCTGCTTGGCGACCCGCGGACTCAGCCGTTCGCGCGCTTCTCCGGCCACTGTCACGAAAACTCCCCGCCAGCGTTGGATTTCCCGCTATCGTAGCCTTTCCCCACCGATGTGACCCCCGTCACTTTTCGCGCCGGAGAGAACCTGCGGAGGGGGTCGCGGCGACTACCCGGACGAACCCCATGGCCCGGGGTGAACCGCAGTGTCCTCAATGGACACACCGAGGGAGGGAACCCGAATGTCAGCGAAGTCTTCCGTCCTGCGCCACGGCCGCCTTGTCGCAGGCACCGCACTGGCCGCGGCCGTCATCGCAGGCGGCACGATCGGCGTCGCGGCGGCCGCCACCAGCGATCATCCGGCGGCACCCGTCGCCGCTGCCGCCGCGCCTGCCGCCGCCGCTGTCGCCCAGCCGCCCGCCGCCGAACAGCCGCCGGAGGGCGCCCGGGCAACCGTGAAGGTCGACCCGAACCCCGCCGCCCCCGGCGGAGACGTCACGATCACCGGCAACTGCGGCGGAGGAAAAGGCCTGAAGAAGGTGATCGGCGGCTACCCAGGCCACCAGATCCTCAAGGACCTCAAGATCGTCGACGCGAACCCGGACGCCTTCAAGGCAACAGCGAAACTCACGACGAAGATCGGCAACGGAGTGGGCCCGGTGATGGTCGACTGCGACGGAGAAGCAGGCGTCACCCTGCTGGTAACCCACACCCCGCCGGCAGGTGAGTGACGATGCCGATCCGCGGCACCCGAGTGACCTGCTTCGGTTCGGAGGCGGTGTCGCCTAGGTAGGCGCTCGACTTCTTCGGATCTGAGTCGTGAGCGCGCTGTTGCCGATCCGGCCGGTGGCCAACGCCCGGACCGGCAACAGCCGCCGACTCGACGCACATCGAGTGGGTGACCGGAGACCGCACGGGCTCGATCATGCGGCCGTCCCGCAGGCTGCCTGCCCAGCAGGTGACCGGCCAGTCCCCAGGCTGGCCGGTCGCCCGTGGCCGACGGCAGCGCGCCCGCCGGTACCGCCGCGTGCAGCCTGTATGACCTGCCAGCCCACCAGGCAGGCCGATCACCCCACGAACCCGGGCAACCCCAACCACAGCCAGGCCGCAACCCGCGGCGCTGCCCGCATGACCCGCCAGCCCACCAAACTCGCCGATCACCCCACGAACCCGGGCAACCCCAACCACAGCCAGGCCGCAACCCGCGGCGCTGCCCGCATGACCCGCCAGCCCACCAAACTCGCCGATCACCCCACGAACCCGGGCAACCCCAACCACAGCCAGGCCACATCCCACGACGCAGCCCACATGACCCGCCAGCCCACCAGGCAGGCCGTTCGTGCCGCACCCGACACCGACACGGGTGTCGAACGAGCACCTCCCAACGCTCGCCAACCACCCGCGCACCACCCCCGCGAGGGTGGAAAATCCCGGCCTCCCCGGCCCGAAATCCCCCTGCTGTGAGCGGATGTGCGAGCGCTGTGAGGTTGCTGTGCATCCGGCCGCACAGGATGCCCGGCGGGCGTCGGCATGGTCATCTTGAAGCGTGAGAGTCAACGTTTCCCGCACAGCGCTGATCGTCTGCGCGGCGGCCGCGATCGTCGCGACCGGCGGCGCCAACGCCGTCGTCGACACCGCTGACGTCACCGGCCAGGCCGTCCAGCCGAGCGGCGCGGGCACCCCGGCCGTCGCGACCGGCGGCGATTCCCGCGGTACGGGGACGAGCACCTCTTCCAGCAACACCTCAGCAACCGCCGATGCCCCCGGTGCCGGGACAAGCACCTCGTCCAGCAGCGCCCCCGCAACCGCCGATGCCTCCAGCCCGGGGACGAACAGTTCCCCCAGCAGCACCGCGACGGCCAGCGCGGCAGTCGGCGCGTTGTTCTCCGGCGGCAACCACTTCTGCTCGGCCAGCGTGGTGCACAGCCCCACCGGCGACCTGCTCCTCACCGCCGCGCACTGCATCGGCGGCGACGTCTCCGGCATCACCTTCAAACCCGGCTATCACGACGGCATCGCCCCGTACGGCACCTGGCAGGTCACCGCCGCGGTCGTCGCCGACGGGTGGAAGTCCTCGTCCGACCAGGACCTCGACTTCGCGTTCCTCAAGGTCGCCCAGCCCGGTTCCGCGAGCCTCGAAAGCCTCACCGGCGCCAACCAGCTCGGCACGAACCAGGGCTTCTCGCACACGATCACCCTCACCGGCTACCCGGACGGCACCGAACAGCCGGTCGTCTGCACGGGCACCACCACCCAGTCCGACACCTACCAGCAACGCGTCGCCTGCCCCGGCTTCCCCGACGGCACCAGCGGCGGCCCCTGGGTCATCAACCAGGACCCGAACACCGGAACCGGTACCGTCATCGGTGCCATCGGCGGCTACCAGACCGGCGGCGCCACCCCGGACGTCTCCTACAGCGCCTACTTCGACGACGACATCGCCCAGCTTTACCGCTCAGCGATCAGCTGACCCGGACAGCGACGGAAAACAGGCTCAGGAGGACTGCGGTGAGTTCCGGATCGGGACCGTCGGCGGAGGACTTCGACGAGTGGTACTCGAACATGCTGGACAGCCCCGCCCGCGACGAGATCCCCCAGCGGCATCTGGGCCTGCCGCCGCGGCTGCTGTCGAGCAGTCTGCTCTCCTGGGACGGCATCGCGGAAGTCGTCGAGGCGCTGCGGCTCGCGCCCGGCGACCGGCTGCTGGACCTGGCGTGCGGGCGCGGCGGATACGGCCTCGAGATCGCATCCCGGACCGGGGCGCGGTTGATCGGTGTCGACTTCTCGCGGGCGGCGATCGAGCAGGCTCGGACCTTGGCTCGGCAGTTCGATTCCGTGGACGCGGAGTTCCAGGTGGGCGACCTTGCCGACACGGCCTTACCAGCGGAGTCGGTCGACGCGGTCGTGTGCGTCGACGCGATCCAGTTCCGGGCGACCGCCGAGACGTTTGACGAGATACGCCGGGTGCTCCGTCCGGGCGGACGCGTCGCGCTGACGACCTGGGA
Organism: Amycolatopsis sp. CFH S0740; assembly: GCF_004522315.1. NCBI lineage: Bacteria > Bacillati > Actinomycetota > Actinomycetes > Pseudonocardiales > Pseudonocardiaceae > Amycolatopsis > Amycolatopsis sp. CFH S0740. Next base: position 36,070 of record NZ_SDLS01000030.1, read on the forward strand.
GGCTGTCGACCGCGCGGACGAGCGCGTCTCGGCACGAATCCGGGCAGTCGACACCGAAGCCGGACTCGTCGGCGCGGGCTTCGCGAACGTTGTGGTCCGGGATCGTCCGCAGTGGCGGGCCGCGGAGCGCGCGATGTGGGAAGCGGCTGCGGCGCTCGACCCTGGCGACGACGCTGCCCTGCGCTCCCTCCACGACGAAGGCGTCCACGTGCTGTCCGCTTTCGATCTGAGGCGCAGAGTCCTCGCGACCGCGGACGGCTAAGGCTCGAAGCCGAACGACCCGGCGACAAACTCGCCACGGTCACGTCGAATTTGCCCGTCAGCGCACCCGATCAGCTTGAGCTGGGCGGCGCGGCCGGAGCCTGATGCAGCGAGAGATTCTGCCCCGCCTTCTCGTCCGGAGCCCACGCCCCGGCCTCCGCGGTCCACGTCTGACCGGCGAAGCTCACCCGGTCCACGCCCAGCTTCGCCGCGCGGGCCACGAGCCAGCTCGCGATCCGCCAGCCCTCCGCGGACGGGTGCGCGCCGCTCAAGCGCGCCGTGCCGAGTTCGGCGTTCGCGACGGTCACCAGGTTCGCCGGCGGGTTCAGCGTGAGGTTCCGGCAGGTCAGCGCCGCGGGGTACTGGCCGGTCAGCGCTCCGGTCAGCGCGGTGGCCTCGTCTTCCCACTGGGCGTACGCGTCGGGAGCGCCGGAGCGCTGCACCGCCTGTGCCGCTTCGGTGATCGGAATCGTCTGCCAGTTGTCGAGTTTCGCGAGTTTCTTGTAGAACTCCGTCGCCGAGTAGACCGGGTCCTGGAGCTGGTCGGGCGTGCCCCAGCCTTGGCTCGGGCGCTGCTGGAACAGGCCGATCGAATCCCGGTCGCCGCCGCTCAGGTTGCGGAGCTTCGACTCTTGCAGGGCAGTCGCGAGGGCGACCGTCACCGCGTGCGAGGGCAGCCCCTGCTTGATCCCGACGGCGGCAATGATCGCGGCGTTGTTCATGGGTTCCGGTTGCAGCGTGTACTGCGGCGCGGAAGCGTCGTTCGGCCCCTTCGGCAACGCGACCGTGCAGCCAGGGGTCTTCACCTCGTCACTGCTCGAGAACATGACCACCACGACGACCACCGCCGCGAGCGCCACGACGACCGCCAAGATCGCCGCTCGCACGCCACACCCGCGCACCCGTGCCCGCCCTTCCCCACTGCCCACTTTAAGTGCACAGTCTGCCCGGGCGTCCGGGTCGCGGGACGCTCGGGTCGGGTCAGCCGGCGTCGGCGGCGCCCAGGAAGATCGGGTTCGACATGGCGACCATGGCGTTCGGCGTGGTCGTCTTCGGACCGCCCGACGGACGCCGCACCTCGACGCGGACCCAGCGGCTGTAGCGCGGGTACGTCGTCCACGTGACGGTCGCGGTGCCGGATTCCGGGACGGTCTCGCTGTGCTCCGGGCCGAGCTGGTCGAGGAACGTCACGGTCGTGCCGGGAACTCCCCGAACGACCGCGCGCACCTCGATCGGCGTGCCGATGCCCGCGACGAGCCGTCCGCCGATACCTGCGCTGCGGCCCGCTCCGGACACGGAGAAGTCGAGCTGCACGTCCTTCGACTCGGCGAGCCACGAACGCCCTGCCTTGAGCCCGGCGAGCAGTTCGGCCCGGCCCAGCCGGTCCGCCTGGACGACCGTGTGCGGGAGCGCGACGGTCTGGTCCGGGTTGTGCGCGTCGGAATCGCCGATCGCCGGGATCCACCGGCCGCCGCGCAGCAGACCGTCCCAGTGCGTGACGCTCGCTTCGTCGTCCGCGGTCCACGGGCCGTTCCAGACCTCGACGAGGTCGGCGATCTCGTACGCGAATTCGTAGGTGCAGCCGAAACAATTCGCGAATGGGTGCGCGGCCGTGACCAGACCGCCCGCCCGGTGGACCTGGTCGGTGAACCGGCGGAAGTCGCGCGGGTCGGAAGCGCGGTAGCGCCAGTCGATCCACGTGCCTGCCGGGACGCCGATCGCGGGCCAGTGCCCGGACCGCGTGGTGACCTCTTCGCCGTTCAGGATCAGCAGGTCGTCGGTGGCGTAATTGCCCCACACCAGCTGCGAACTGGACGTGTTGTGGTCGGTGGACACGATGAAGTCCAGGCCGGCCGCGCGGGCATCCGCGACCAGTTGCTCGGGCGTGCGCTTGCCGTCGGAGTGGACGGTGTGCAGGTGGGAGTCGCCGCGATACCAGGAACGGCCGCGGTCGCGCGCGGGCGCGGTCTCCGGCGCCGGGTTCGGCTGGAACGGCTTCGCGGTGTCGCGGCCGAAGGTCAGCGTGATGTCGACGCGGTAGTTCAGCCCCTGCGGCGCGACCGTGTACGGACCGAGAATCACGTGCCAGCGGCCAGGCGTGATCGGCCCGGCGAGGTACCCGGGAGTTGCTTCGGCAGCACTGATCGAGAACCGGTCGCGGAAGCCGCCGGACCAGCCGCGGAAGCCGCGGCGGGTGCCCAGTTCGTGCCCCTCCGGCCCGAACATCCCGATGTCGCAAGCATTTCCGCGCGTCCCCGCGGGCACCGACGGCTTGTAATAGGAGTAGACGACGTCGATCTGCTTCACGCCGCGCGGCACGTCGACCGGGAGGTAGTACCAGTCGGGCACGTCCGGCCGAAAGGTGCCGGTGACGGTCTTCGTCTGCTGCCCGGCACCGGGCGCGGGCGCCGCGAACGAGACGCCCGGCACCATGCTCATCGCCGCCCCCGCCGCGACGACGCCTCCGGCCCGGAACAGGTTGCGCCGGTTGAGTTCCCCAGTGGACATGGCTTACCTCCGCAGCAATGAAGTCGCGCCGACGCTAGCCCTCGAAGCCACCCCCTTCAACGACGCTGCGGTGAACACTGGGCGACTCGCCTCGGCTGCTAGGGATCGCCGCGTTGAGCCGCGCATCCGGCCGACGACGGGCGAGAGTGGTTGCCACGCACCGGATCGTGGAGCGGGACCGGAACATTCGCTGATTCGCTTCGCCCGGCACCGACCCAGCACCACATCGACCCGCGTCACGCGACGCAGGACGACATTCCGCGCGCGGAACAGCAGAGCAGCTGACTGCCGTCGCACAGCGAGCCGCGCACGGCAGCTCGGCTCATGCAGCATCGCCCGAGGGCCCCAGCAAACCGCGCACCGCACGACGCAGGACCACTTGCCGAACCGGGAAAGCCGAGCCGCACCTGAACACCCGCCAACGCACAGCGACTCGCCCGGCACCACACGAACCCACGCACCGCACGACGCAGCACCGCCCATCACACCGCGAACAGCACCCGACCACCGCCCAGCACGCAGCGACTCGCCACGCCCGCGCACCAACCCGGCACCACACCACGCCGCGCACCACGCAACGCAGCACCGCCCGCCGCACCCGGGAACAGCCGAGCCGCACCCGACCACCCGCCACCGCAAAGCGACTCGCCCGGCACCACACGAACCGCGCACCGCCACGACGCAACATCGCTCACCACACCGCGAACAGCACCCGACCACCGCCCAGCACGCAGCGACTCGCCACCCCCGGCGCACCACACCACACCGCGCACCACGTGACGCAACGGCACAACCTTGCGCAGGAAAAAGCCGAGCAGCACCCGACCGCGCGCCACCACCCAGCGCTCAGCAAGTCGCCACGCCCGGCACCGACCTAGCACCACGCTAAACCGCGCACCACACGCCGCAGCACCGCCGCCACAGGAACAGCCGGGCCCCTCAGCCAGCAAGCACCCCACCCACCCTCACGTCACCGCACCACTCCCCTCCTCGACCCGGTCCAGCCATTCGTCCATCAGCGCCTCGAACAACACCGGCTGCTCGAACTGCAGGTTGTGCCCCGCCCGGTCGAGCACCGCGTAACTCGCCCGCGGATAGTGCCCCAGCAATCCGTACAACTCAGCGAATCCCGTAGACGCGTCCTGCCGACCGCACACGATCAGCGACGGTTTCCGGTACACCGGACCGCTTTCCGGATCGACCGACAGCTTCCAGCCCGTCAGCATCCGCTGCAGCGCGGCCCGGTCAGCGGCCGCCAGACCAGGCGCGACGTCCGCGCGGAAGCGCGCCAGCGTCTCCTCGGACTGGACCACCGCCATCTCCCCGTACTCCGCCGCCTCCACCGGATCGAGACTCGCCAGCAGGTCCGGGTCGGCGCGCAGCACCTCGTGCTCCGGCACGTCCCGCTCCAGCACCGGCACCGGGCGGCCGACGGGGCACACCAGCGCCAGCCCCGCGACCTGCTCGGGCCGCGCCCGCGTGAGCCCGCGCGCCAGATAGCCGCCGTACGACTCGCCGACCAGCAGGAACGGCTCGTTCCCGATCAGGTCGTCCACCAGGTCCGCCAGCCCCGCCACCAGGTCGTCCGACCCGCGCGCGGACCCGGCGGGCGACTCGCCCATGCCGGGCAGATCCGGGTAGATCCGCCGGAATCCGGGCCGCCGCGCGAAGACCGGCTCGAGGCAGCCGGTCATCAGGCGGTGGTCCGGCATCCAGCCGTGGACGGCCAGCACCGGCGTGCCGGAACCGTGTTCGACGTAATGCATGTTCCCTCCCTGTTCGCCGGCCACCGTTGTACCGCACGGCACCGACAATTCCGGGACTCCGGCGGCCGGGAGGAGGCGGCCGGGAGGAGGCGGCGCCGGCCGCCGGGCGGCAATTCCGGGGGAATTCTCCGGAAAGTCAGCCGCGGGAGCTGATCAATTCTCTTTCGGGTGCCGGCCGTCCCGGGGCGGGACGGCGCGGAACACAAGCCAGCAGAAGGAAACCTGCCACGACGCCCAGGAGCACGTGGCCGGTGACGGCGCACAATCCGCACAATGCGGTCCATAGGACGATCTTCATCCACCGAGTGTAGGACCGCCGGGAATCGCCGTCGGCGGACTTGGGGAAGACTTAGGGTTCGGTTAAGCGGAATTCACCGGAAGAAGCAGAAAAGAAAGGGTTGCCTTTCCTTTACGCCGGGAAGCGGGGCCCTTGCGGTGCGACCGCGCGGGCGGTCCGGCAGGATCGGGGCCGTGCCCACGCCCGGAACCAGCGCGCTCGTCGTCACGCTCCCGACCGCCGCCGTCCTGCTCGAAGCCGCCGCGGCCGTCGACCCCGGACTCGTCCGTCCCGGTCTTCCGCCGCACGTCACGGCGCTGTACCCGTTCCTGCCCGCCGAAAGGCTCACCGAACAGACCGACGCCGACGTCACGCAGCTCGCCGCCAGCTTCCCCGTGACGGAGGTGCAGCTCACCGACCTCGTCCTCGCACCCGGGTTCGTCGCAGCGGCCGCCCCGGCGCTCCAGCCCCTCGCCGACGCCGTGTGCGATCACTGGCCCGACGTGCCCCCGTACGGCGGACGCTTCGGAGCGCACCCGCCAGCGCACCTGACGATCGCCCTCGGCGGCACCGACGACCAGCGCGCCGAGGTCGCCGAACGCGCGCGAGCAGCGCTGCCGCTCACCGCCCGGGCAGACACGCTTCACCTCGTCGTGCTCACGGAGCAGGGTTGGCAGCTCCGGCTGTCGGCTCCGCTCGGAATTCCTGCGCGATAGCCCGCAGCCGAGCCACCTCAGCCGCGAAAGCGGTCTCCTGGGGCAGCACCGGCGGCTCCGCGGACTGGTCGAGCACCGGCTCAGAACTGCGCAGCACCCGCACCGCCGCGCTCGGCGACAACTCAGGCCCGACCCCGGACAGCAGCAGTCCGTCGTTGATCTCGCTCATCATCGTCAGCAGCCGCTCCCGGCCGGTCCCCGACGCGTCGTCGAGCCGGACGACATCCGGGTACCGGGAAGCCAGGTGCTCCCGCAGCGGCCGGAGCACCGCCCGCGTCCGCGCGTCGCGCACCGCCCGGCCCACCGCGGGCGCCGCAGGCACCGTCAGCCCCACTACGACCAGCAGCACCGATACCGCCGGAAAGCCGACCGCGAGCGTGCACGGAACCGTCGAAAACGCGCCGCGGCACAGCTTCGTGACCGGATGCTCCGCGGTCAGATCGCCGATCAGGCCGACGATCTTGCCGATCAGATAAGCGAAAGCGAACACACAGGCAAGCAACATGATGCCCAGCCCGGCCCGCAGCGCACCGGTGCCCGCGCGCACCGCCCCGGCCGACACCACGGCGATGTCCGCCACCGCCAAACCCAGGTACAGCGTGTAGACGACGATGTACACGACCAGTGTCGGATTCGACCGGTACAGCTCGTCGAAGAGCCCGACGCCCGTCGGAAGCCCGCGCGTCGCGAAGAACGACGCAGTGAGCACGACGAGCGCGACAATCAACGCCCCGAGCCGCGCGCGCCGTCGGCGCTCTGCCACGCCACCGATCTCCGCGACAGTCACTTCGATGCCGTACGCGGCCACCATCGTCGCGAGGTTCGAGAGCAGCCGACCAAGACTCGGGTACAGCTGACTCTCGATCGCCTGCGCGCTGTCGGCGAGCAAGCACAAGGCGACGCCGAGGGCGATCAGGCTGGTCGCGAGACCCGCGCCAGCGCCAGTCCGCCGCGCTCGCACCGCGCGCCAGATCCCGACCGCGACGGCGAGCAGGCCGACGCCGAAGAACAAAACGTCGATCATCCGCGCACTACCCGAGCAGCGACGCGAAGCGCCGCGCGCGATCCGCTGCCGGACCGGAAGCGCCTGGCCGCAGCTGCACACCGCTCTCGGTGGCGGCGCTCATCAGGAACACGGCAATGAGCTCCGCTTCGTACTCGTCGGAATTCGTGGTGACGCGGGTGAGCAGATGCGACAGCAGGTGCGCGCTGAGATCCGGCGCGAGCGTCGCCGCTTCGGCGTCGGTGAGCACGCATTCGCCGCGGTGCTCGCACAGCAGGTGCGCGATTTCGTGGGCGATGATGTGGTCCTGGTGCAGCGACGACGTGCCCGCCGCGTACGCGATGAGGTCGAAGTCGTCGTGCCGCTGCCACGCGCCGGAGGGCTGGCCGGGCGCGTAGTCGACCGCGACCAGGTCGATGTCGCGGCCGCGGTGCCGTTCCAGCCGATCGATCCAGGCGTTCATCGACCACGGCCGCGGGGCGGGCACGTGCCGCAGCAGGTCGCGCACCCGGTCGCGGGCGCGCGCTCGCACGGTCGGGTCGATGTCCCCTCCCGAGGCGATCGGCGGCTGGACCAGCCTGGTGCACCAGGGGGTCCCCGGCGCTCCGGCCGCCGCCAGCATAGCCGCCCGGCTCACTCCGGCTTGCGTCCGCGCCGGGTGCGGTCTCGCCCCTCGGCGTAGCTGCCGAGCTGGTCCATCAGTGCGGAAACGGTCCGCCGGTCGCGCTCGGACAGCCGCATCGCGCGCTGCGCCAAGTCGCGGGCCTGGGTGTCGCGCCAGGCGACCACGTCGGCGACCTGCTCGTCGACCCGGCCGGCGACCTCGTCGTCGAAGAAGTAGGTGACCGGCACGCCGAAGAACCGCGCGAGCGCCTGGATGTGCGACCGCTTCGGGTCGCGCCGCGCGCCCACGGCGAGCTGCTGGACGTGCGTGGCCGACATGCTGACGCCGGTCACGTCCGCGACGCCCTGGGCGATCTCGCGGTAGGAGTAGGGCTTGCGGTCCGGCGGATGCACGGTCGCGATCAGGTGCGCCAGACGTTCCGCGAAGCTGCGCTCCCCCGCCTGCTCGGCCATGCCGCCCCCATCACCGTTCCGTCTCCGTAACAGCGACCAGCATAACCGTCCCGAAAACTTGACACCAGCCGTCCCGTTCCGGCTACACTCGCCGCGCGCATCGTTTAGAAAACTAAACACCGGGATCCGCGTGCGGTCGCTGGGGGTGCCCGCACGCGGTCCCGCGCTCGCGCGGGCGAGGGACGCACAAGTGACGCACAGACTGCGGAGGTAGGTTGTGCGCCATGACACTCCCCCACAGTCCCGAAAGGACACCCGTCGTCGTCACCGGCGGCAGCGGTTTCATCGGCCGCGCTGTCGTGCGCGAGTTCCGTGAGCGCGGTTATCCGGTCACTGTCGTGGACCGCGTGCGCTACGAGACGACGGACGAGGGAGTGCGCGTCGTCGTCGGAGATCTGCGTGCCGCCGAAACGCGCGAAGCAGCTGTCGAGGCAGGCGTCGGCGGGATCGTGCACCTTGCTGCGCTGACGTCCGTGCTGAAGTCCGTAGAGCTGCCGCGCGACACGTACGCAGAGAACGTTGCGGTGACACAAGAACTTCTCGAACTGTGTCGCGTACGCGAGGTGCCGCGCTTCATTCTCGCGTCCACGAACGCAGTGATCGGCGATGTCGGCACTAACACCATCACGGTCGACCTGCCCACGAAGCCGCTTACGCCATACGGTGCCACGAAAGCGGCCTGCGAGATGCTGCTGTCGGGTTACGCGGGCGCGTACGGCATCACGACGTGCGCGCTGCGCTTCACCAACGTGTACGGGCCCGGCATGTCGCACAAAGACAGCTTCGTGCCGCGCATGATGCGCGCGGCGTTGAATAATGAAGGCGTGCGGGTGTACGGCACCGGCGAGCAGCGTCGCGACCTCGTGCATGTAGACGACGTCGTGCGCGCGATCGTGCTCGCCTACGAAAGCGGCTACACCGGTCGCGCGATCGTCGGCGCCGGACGTTCGGTGTCCGTGCTGGAAATGGTCGAGACCGTGCGCGCGGTGACCGGGGCCGAGTTGCCGATCGAGCACGTGCCCGCACCCGCCGGGGAGATGCCGGCGGTGGTCGTGGACGTCTCGGCGAGCGCGGAAACCATCGGCTACCGCCCAGAAATCACCCTCGCCGACGGTCTCGCCACGGCGTGGAAGTACTTCTCCGGACTGGACCGGGCCGAGGCGCCGTGACCGGATTCCTCCGGCGCCACGCGTTCCTGCTGGTGCTCCTCGCCGTGGGAACCACGCTGCGGGTCCTGTCCTGGATCGCCTACCGGCCCGCGCTGCTGTACATCGATTCCTTCCGCTACCTGGACAATCTGCAGGGCCTCCGCGCCGACGGGATCAACCCGGTCGGCTACGACCTGCTGCTCAAGCCGCTGCTCGCGGTCGGCGGGCTGTCGTTCGTCGCCGCCTTGCAGCATCTGGCCGGGCTCGCGATCGCGGTCGGCATCTACGCGCTGGCCCGGCGGCTCGGCGCGCGGAACTGGGTGAGCGCGCTGGCCGCCGCGCCGCTGCTGCTCGACGCCTACCAGGTGCAGATCGAGCAGAACATCATGGCCGAGGTGCTGTTCGAGGCGCTGCTGTTCGGGCTGCTGTGGCTGGTGCTGGCCAAGGGGAAACCGAACTGGCGGCGGATCGCGCTGGCCGGGCTCGTGGTCGGGTTCGGCGTGCTGGTGCGGCTGATCGGCGTCACGATCGCCGCGCCGTTCCTGCTCTACGTGCTCGCCGCGGGCAGCGCGTGGCGTTCGTGGCGCGGCTGGCGCAACGCCGGGGCCGGCTTGCTCGCGATCCTCGTCGTGGTGGTCCCGTATGCGGCGAAAGTCGAGGCGGAGACCGGAAAATGGGGCCTGAGCGGACCTTCCGGCAGCATGCTCTACGGCCGCACCGCCGCGGTCGCGGACTGCGCGAAGCTCCAGCTCGACCCGGTCGTGCGGCAGTTCTGTCCCACCGAACCGGTCGAGAACCGGCTGGTCGACAACTACACGCACGCCGACCTTGACCCGGCGTGGCCCGGCCCGCTGCCGCCCGGCGCGGACAAGGGCGCGCTGGCGCACGAATTCGCGATGACCGCACTGAAAGCGCAGTGGTGGGACGTCGCGACGTCGATCCTCGGCGACTTCGGCAAGAGCTTCCAGTTCACCCGCTACACCGCGCCCACCGACGTGCCGATCGACCGGTGGCAGTTCCAGCTGACCTATCCGCAGTTCGCCGATCCCGCCGCGGTCAAGGCGGTAACCCAGCAGTACGACGGCACGGATCCCCAGGTCAACGAACCGATCGCGGTGTTCCTGCGCGACTACCAGATCAACGGCGGGTTCGTGCCCGGCGCGGTACTCGGGTTCTTCGCGCTGCTCGGCCTGCTGACGGTGCTGCGGCGCAAGAAGCCCCGGCACCCGGCGCGCAGCGGGGCGTTGTTCGCTGCGGGCACTGGGTTGTTCCTGCTGTTCGGGTCCGCCGTGTTCGAGTTTTCCTGGCGCTACCAGCTTCCCGCGCTCGTGCTGTTGCCAGTCGCGGGTGCGCTCGGGTTCACGACGCTCACCGTGGCGAGCCGTCGCCGTCTCGGCAGTTATCCTGACACTGTCGACGAGGGCGCGATCAAGGACTTCCACGACCGGCATCCCGGCGCGAAGCTGTCGGAGCTGACCGTGGTGATCGCCGCGTACAACGAAGCTGGCGGCATCGGCCAGGTGCTGGAGAAGATGCCGGACGAATGTCTCGGGCTGCCAGTGGACGTCTTGGTGGTCGTAGACGGCGGTACGGACAACACTGCGGCCATCGCGGAAGACCATGGCGCGTACGTGTGCGTCGCGCCGACTAACCGCGGCCAGGGCGCCGCGCTCCGCCTCGGGTACCACCTTGCGGCCGAGAACGGCGCGAAGTACATCGTCACCACAGACGGCGACGGTCAGTACGACAACAGCGAAATAGCCGAGTTGCTCGCGCCGCTGCTGGACGGCACGGCTGATTTCGTGACGGGCTCCCGGCGTTTAGGCCACGAAGAGGCCGACAGCCGGATGCGCTGGATCGGCGTGCGGGTATTCGCGTGGCTCGCGTCGGTGCTGACCTGGCGGCGGATCACCGACACGTCGTTCGGATTCCGTTCGCTGCGCGCGGAACTAGCGTGCGCGATCCCGCTCAACGAACCGCAGTACCAGTCGTCGGAACTGCTGCTGGGCGCGACCGCGCAAGGCGCGCGCGTGCTCGAACGGCCCATGAGCATGCGGCTCCGCAAAGCGGGCAAGAGCAAGAAGGGCGGCAGCGTCGTGTACGGCGCGAACTACGCGCGGGTCATGACAGGGACGTGGTGGCGCGGGTACGTGCTGCGCCGCGGTCGAAAACGAACCGGTCGAGCATCGTGAACTTCGCGACGAACACCAGCGCGTAGCTGAGCACGTACGCCGCGTCGAGCAGGACGACCCACCAGAAGTGCGGCAGGTGCAACGGCGCGAGCAGGTGCCCGGCGAGCGTGGTCAGGCCTACCGAGGCGAGGCCGCCGAGCGAGATGACGAGGACGTAGGGCAGCAGCTCGCGGACGGCTTCGGGACGGCCGCGGCGGCCCCACACCCAGCGCCGGGTGAGGAAGAAGTTCAGCACCGCCCCGGCCGCGAACGCGCACGCGCTGGCCAGCCACGGGGCCCCGCCCGCGGCGAGCACCGCGATCAGCGCGGCCTGGCTGAGCAGCGTGGCGGCCACCGAACTGGCGGCCGCGCGGACGAACCTGGCCAGGCCGCGGCGGCGCGGCTCGGGCGATTCTTCCGTCGTGCGCGGGTTCGCCGGGTTGGTTACCGTCGTCATAGTCCCAGTCTCCCCTCGGGCCGCCGGCTCCGCCGCGCGACCCCCCGGCCCACAGCGGATTCACAGCTGACTGCCAGCCGAACATCAGCGGCGGGCGATTAGGTTCGGATCTGCCACCGCGACATCCGGGCGTCGTGTACAACGAAAGGCCGTGCCTGTCGCGAAAACGAAAGGAAAGGGTGCTCCGGATGCGAGTGCTGGTTCTCGGCGGTGACGGCTACCTGGGCTGGCCCACTGCGCTCCACTTGTCGGACAAAGGCCACGAAGTGGCTGTTCTGGACAACTTCGCGCGGCGGCAGTACGACGTCGAGCTCGGCGCCGAGAGCCTCGTCCCCATCGAAGACCTGAGCACCCGCGTCGACGCGTGGCACGAGGTGTCCGGGAAGCGCATCGCGAGCTACGAAGGCGACCTGCTCGACGCGGAATTCCTGTTCGACGCGGTGCGCGATTTCCGCCCGGCAGCGATCGTGCACTTCGCCGAGCAGCGGTCCGCGCCGTATTCGATGATCGACCGCGAGCACGCCGTCTACACGCAGCACAACAACGTGGTCGGCAACCTCAACCTGCTCTACGCGATCGCCGAGATCGACCCGGACATCCACCTGGTCAAGCTGGGCACGATGGGCGAGTACGGGACCCCGAACATCGACATCGAGGAAGGCTGGCTCGAGGTCGAGCACAACGGCCGCCGCGACCGGATGCTGTACCCGAAGAAGCCGGGCTCGTTCTACCACCTGTCGAAGGTGCACGACTCGCACAACATCGAGTTCGCCTGCCGGATCTGGGAACTGCGCGCGACCGACCTCAACCAGGGCGTCGTGTACGGCCAGCAGACGCCGCAGACCGCGCTCGACCCGCGCCTGGCCACGCGGTTCGACTACGACGCGGTGTTCGGCACGGTGCTCAACCGGTTCGTCATCCAGGCCGTGCTGGGGCAGCCGCTCACGGTGTACGGCAAGGGCGGGCAGACGCGCGGGCTGATCGACATCCGCGACACCGTCGAGTGCATCCGGCTGGCCGTGGAGAATCCGGCCGGGCGCGGCGAGTTCCGGGTCTTCAACCAGATGACCGAGAGCATGTCGGTGCGGGAGATCGCCGAACTCGTCGCCGACCGCTTCCCCGGGCCGGTGCAGATCGAGAACCTGGACAACCCGCGGGTGGAGCAGCCCGAGCACTACTACAACGTCAAGCACACCGGGCTGGTCGGGCTGGGGCTGGAGCCGCATCTGCTGTCGGACACGCTGATCGAGTCGATGTTCGACATCGTCGGCGCGAACAAGCACCGGGTGAACGACGACCGGCTGCGGCCCACGGTGCGCTGGCGCGGGGCGGTCGAATCCTCCTGATTTCCGCTGCTCTCCCCCGCCGCCCGCGGAAATTGTCGGTGGCGGGTGGGATGCTCTTCGAGTCAGCCCCCGAGGGGGGAAGAACTGGAAGAGCGGCAAGGAAAACGTGGGGGACGAAGCAGCGGCGCGGTGGAGCCCGGAGCGGGTGCTCGAACTCGCTCCGGACGCCGCGTCGGCGAAAGCCGGGCGCGGGCAGGCGGCGCCGGCGAAGTGGTCGGACGCGGGCGCGTCCGCCCGTGCGGTCTGGGGCGCGTGCCAAGGCAGCGGGAAGCGGCCGTACCAGACGACGGTGGAAACGGCCGGACCCGCGTTCCGGTGCACCTGCCCGAGCCGGAAGTTCCCGTGCAAGCACGCGCTGGGGTTGCTGCTGCTCTGGGCCGACGGCCAGGTCCCCCGCGCGGAGGAGCCCGGATGGGTGCACCCGTGGCTGGACGAACGGGCCGCGCGAGCGGAGCGGGCCGAGAAGAAGACGGACGCGCCGAAGGATCTCGAAGCGGCGGCGAAGCGGGCGCAGGAACGGCTCGCGCGGGTCACCGCCGGAGCCGCTGAGCTGCGCGGATGGCTTGCCGACCGGGTGTCCGCCGGGTTCGCGGCGTTCGAACGCGGCGGCGCCGACGAGCTGTACACGGTCGCCTCGCGCATGGTCGACGCGCAAGCTCCCGGGCTGGCGAACGGCCTGCGCCGGGCGGCGGCGCTGGTCGGCCGCGGCCGGGACTGGCCGGACCGCCTGCTGGCCGAGTTGTCGCTGGTGTACGTGCTCGCGGACGCGGCGAGCAGGCTGGAGTCGCTGCCCGCCGGGCTCGCCGACACCGTCCGGACCCGGCTCGGGTTCTCGGTGAGCAACGCGCAAGTGCTGGAGTCCGGCGAACGGGTGCCGGACCAATGGCTGGTCACCGGCGCGATCGACGAGGAGCAGGAGTCGCTGCGCAGCAGGCGCACGTGGCTGCGGGGCAAACGCAGCGGCCGGCACGCGCTGGTGCTGTCGTTCGCTCCGCCCGGGCGTCCGCTGGACAGTTCGCTGCCGCCGGGATACGTCGTCGCGGGCGAGCTGGTGTTCCACCCGGGCGCGGTGCCGCTGCGGGCGGTGTTCGACCATCGGGAGGAGCCCGTCGCTCCGGAAAGCGGGCCGGTGGGCGGCACCTTCGCTGCCGCGCTGGCCGAACACGCCGCCGCGCTCGCGGCTGATCCGTGGCTGGACCGGTGGCCGGTGCTGGTGAGCGATCTTCGTCCGGCGCGGCACGGGGAGGGATGGGCACTGTCCGATGTGGACGGTGCAGCGCTGCCGCTGGTTCCGTCCGTGGATCCGTGGCCGCTGCTGGCGCTCGCGGCCGAGCGGCCGGTCACGGTGGCCGCGGAGTGGACGACAGCGGGGCTGCGGCCGTTGAGCTGCTGGCATCGCGACGGGATGGTGCGACTGTGACTGCCTGGAACGATCTCGTCAGCACCGTCCTGCTCGGCACTCGCCGCCGGACCCTCGACCCGGCCGGATTACCGCCCGGGGTAACGGAAATCGCCGGACACCGCGCCGACCCCGCCGACCAAGCGCTCGTCGCGGCGGCGGCGTACACCGGCTACCGGCGCGCCGGGCAGCGACCGCTCACCGGCATCGAGCCCGAACCCGCCGCGGCGGAGGACACCCGCCCGTTCATCCCGAACGTGGCGCGGGCGCGGCTCGGGCACCTGCTCTCCGCGAACCGGCCAGAGCTGGTCGAGGAATGGCTCGACACGGTGGCGCACAAGGGATTCCGCGTCCCGGCCGAGCGGCTGCCCGCGTTGGCCGACGCGGCACGGACCCGGGTGTCGCTGCGGGCGCCGCTCGCGACGGTCGCCGGGCCGGTCGGCGCGTGGCTCGGCGAGCGGAACCCGGATTGGGCGTTCCTGGTCGCCGCCGACGACGACACCAGCGACGACGCCTGGCAGTTCGGCACCGCCGCGCGTCGGCAGGCCTGGCTGGAACGCGTGCTCGCCGCCGATCCCGCCCGCGCGCGGGAGACGCTCGCCGCGGCTTGGGGGAACGAACCGGCCGACGTCCGGGCGACGTTCCTGACCTTGCTCGGCGAGCACCTCACCGAGGAGGACGAGCCGTTCGTCGAAGCCGCGCTCGGCGACCGGGCGGCCGGGGTGCGCGAGATCGCGCTGCGGCTGATCGGCCGGTACCCCCATTCGGCCTCCGGTGAGCGGATGATCGAACGGCTGCGCGCCTGCGTCACCGTGCGCAGCCGTGCGCTGCGGGCCGACGTCCTCGAATTCACCCCGCCCGAACCGGACGAGAGCCTGATCCGCGACGGCATCCGCGTCCCGGCCGGGCCCGGGCAGGGCACCGCCCGGTTGCGCGCGATCATCGCCGCCGCTCCCCTGCGGTTCTGGGCCGAGTACGGCACTCCGGGCGAACTGGCCGGGATGCTCGTCGAAGGGCCGCCGCTGAACGTGGTGCGCGAAAGCTGGGCCACCGCCGCGCTCCGGCAGCGCGACGAGCAATGGGCGCAAGCCCTCGTGGAAGCCGAACCCGGCGGGCGCAGCACCGCCGCGCTCATCGGCGTGCTGTCGCCCGAACAACAGGCCGCCACGGTCGCGAAGCTGACCCGCGGCCTGCCGGTCGAAGCCCTCACCAGGCTCATCCTCGACCTGCCTCAGCCGTGGCCCGCCGCGCTCGGCACGGTGCTGCTCGACTGGGTCGCCGGGCAGCGCGACCACCGGCTGGTCGCGCACGCGGCCGCGCTGATCGCGAAAGCCGTGCCCGTCGCCTGCCTCGGCCACCCGCTGGCCGAGATCCCGCTTCCCGGCGAGGCTGCCCCGTGGCGGCGCGCAGTCGCCGAAACCCTGTCCTTCCGCCGTGAAATGCACAAGGAGCTCGCATGACGTCCCCCGTCCTCCGGCCGCACGCCGAACAGGAATACGCCGGCGAACTGGCCGCTCTCGCCGCGGCCGACGACCGGGCGAAACCGCCGTCGTGGCGGCTGTCCCCGTGGGCGGTGGTCACCTACCTGCTCGGCGGGAAACTCGACGACGGCACCGCGATCAGCCCGAAATACGTCGGCCCGCGACGGCTGATCGAGGTCGCGGTCGCCACCCTCGCCACCGACCGCGCGCTGCTGCTGCTCGGCGTGCCGGGCACGGCGAAGACCTGGGTGTCCGAACACCTCGCGGCGGCGATCAGCGGGGACTCCACGCTGCTCGTCCAGGGCACCGCGGGCACCGCCGAGGAGCAGATCCGCTACGGCTGGAACTACGCGCGGCTCATCGCCGAAGGGCCGAGCGACCAGGCGCTCGTCGAAAGCCCGATCCTGCGGGCGATGCGCGACGGCAAGGTCGCCCGGCTCGAGGAACTCACCCGGATCCCGGCGGACGTGCAGGATTCGCTCATCACGATCCTGTCCGAGAAGACGCTGCCGATCCCCGAGCTGGGCTCCGAGGTGCAGGCCCGTCCGGGGTTCACGCTGGTGGCCACGGCGAACAACCGGGACAAGGGCGTCAACGAGCTGTCGAGCGCGCTGCGGCGGCGGTTCAACACCGTCGTGCTGCCCCTGCCGGACACCGCCGAAGCCGAGGTGGACATCGTCCGGCGGCGGGTCGGCCAGCTCGGCGCCGCGCTGTCGCTGCCCGCCGAAGCCGCCGATCTCGCCGAAATCCGCCGGGTGGTCACGGTGTTCCGCGAGTTGCGGGCCGGCCGCACCGAGGACGGCCGCACCGCGGTCAAAACCCCGTCGGGCACGCTCTCGACGGCCGAGGCGATCAGCGTGCTCACCGGCGGTCTCGCGCTGGCCGCCCACTTCGGCGACGGCGTGCTGCGCGCGCAGGACGTCGCGGCGGGGATTCACGGTGCGGTGGTGAAGGATCCGGTCGCGGACAGCGCGATCTGGAGCGAGTACCTGGAGACCGTGGTGCGCGAGCGGGAAGGCTGGGCCGACTTCTACCGGGCAGGCCAGGAGATCGCCGGATGACCACTCATCTCCTCGGGATCCGGCACCACGGTCCCGGTTCGGCGCGGGCGGTCGCCGCCCGGCTCGCCGAGCTGGAACCGGACGTGGTGCTGATCGAGGGACCGCCGGAAGCGGACCAGCTCGTCGATCTCGCCGCGGACGACGGCATGCGTCCGCCGGTGGCGCTGCTGGCGTACGCGTCCGACGACGTGTCGCGCGCGGCGTTCTGGCCGTTCGCGGTGTTCAGCCCGGAATGGCAGGCCCTGCGGTACGCCGCCGCGGCCGGTGTTCCGGTGAAGTTCTGCGATCTCCCCGCGGCACACCAGTTCGCGCTCGGCGAGGAACGGACCGCACCGCGCGTCGACCCGCTCGCGGAGCTCGCCGCGGCGGGCGGATACGACGATCCGGAACGCTGGTGGGACGACTTCGTCGAATCCCGCCGTGGCGAGGAATCGCCGTTCGAGGTGATCGCCGACGCGATGACCGCGCTGCGCGAGGGCGACCGGCCGGACGATCCGCACGAGCAGCGGCGCGAGGCGTACATGCGGAACGTGCTGCGCAAGACGCGGAAGGAAGGCTACGAACGGATCGCCGTCGTGTGCGGGGCCTGGCACGTGCCCGCCCTCGCCGATCCGCTGCCGCCCGCGTCGAAGGACCAGGCTGTCCTCAAAGGACTCCCGAAGCGGAAGGTCGTGTGCACGTGGGTGCCGTGGACGCACGGCAGGCTCGCGTCCGTCACCGGCTACGGCGCGGGCGTCCGCTCTCCCGGCTGGTACCACCACCTGTTCAGCACCTCCGCCGACGTCACCACCCGGTGGCTCACCGCCGTCGCCGGGGTGCTGCGCGAAGAAGACCTGCCGGTCTCCACCGCGCACGTGATCGAAGCGGTGCGGCTGGCCGACACACTGGCCGCCCTGCGCGGCCGGTCGTCCGCCGGACTGGCCGAGGTCGACGCCGCCACCCGCGCGGTCCTGTGCGGAGGCGACGACGTCCAGGCCGACCTGGTCACGCGACGGCTCGTGGTCGGCGAACTGCTCGGCGAGGTCCCGGACCACGTGCCGCAAGCACCGCTGGCCGCCGACCTGATCGCCACCGCCCGGCGGCTCCGGCTCAAACGCGAACCTCAAGCGCGGGAACTGGATCTGGACCTGCGCACCCCCGGCGGTCTCGACCGCTCGCGCCTGCTGCACCGCCTGCAGATCCTCGGCATCCCCTGGGGCGAGCCGGAACTGTCCTCGGTGCGCAACAAAGGCACCTTCCGCGAGACCTGGACTTTGTGCTGGGAACCAGGGTTCGAAGTCGACCTGGTCGCGGCCGCGGTCCACGGCACCACCGTGCCCGCCGCCGCCACCGCGGTCGTGCGCGAAACCGTCGCCGAATCTCCGCCGCTCGCCGACATCACCGTCGCGGTAGAACGCTGCCTCCTCGCCGACCTGGGCGACGCCCTGCCGGAAACCCTCGCCGCTCTGGACACCCGCGCCGCCGCCGACGCGGACGTCGCGCACCTCATGACTGCGCTGCCGCCACTGGCGCGGGCAACCCGCTACGGCGACGTCCGCGGCACCGACACCGCGCAATTGCAAGAAGTCGCCGACCGGATCCTCACCCGGGTCTGCGCCGGCCTTCCACCCGCCGTGCACGGCATCGACGAGGAGGCCGCCGCACAGTTCTGCGAGCTCATCGACGACGTCCACGAGGCCACAGACCTCCTCGGCGACGCCGCTCGCGACCGCTGGTTCACTGCCCTGGCCCGCCTCTCCACCCGCGACGCCCTGCCCCCGCTGCTGGCTGGCCGCATCGTGCGTCTGCTGCACGACGCCGACCTGCTGGACGGCGCGGAGGTCGAACTCCGGCTGAGCCGCATGCTCACCCCCGGCGTCGCCCCGACCGACGGCGCGGCCTACGTCGAAGGCTTCTTCTCCGGCGGCGCGCTCCTGCTGGTCCACGACGAACGCATGCTGCGGGTCGTCGACACCTGGCTGACCTCGATCCCGCCCGAGGTCTTCACCGAGGTGCTTCCCTTGCTGCGCCGCACTTTCGGCGCTTTCGCCAGTCCGGAAAAACGCGCGATCGGCGAACGCGCCGCCACCCTGTCCGGCACTCGCCGGGTCGAGCCGGCGCTCGCCGAAGACCTGGACGAAATCCGCGCCGCAGCCGCCCTGCCGGTCTTCGCCACCCTCCTGGGAGCCGCCCCGTGACCACCGACCCCGAACGCCTCCGCCGCTGGCGCCTAGTGCTGGGGGGAGATTCCGACGGCACCGGCCACGCACTGTCCGAAGGGGACACCGGCGTCGACAACGTGCTGGCCGCCCTCTACGACGAGCGCCCCAAAAACTCCCGCAGCAGCGGTGACCGCAGCGGCGGCTTGCAAGCCTCCGCGCCACGAGTCGCGCGCTGGCTCGGCGACATCCGGAAGTACTTCCCCGGCTCCGTCGTCCAAGTCATGCAGCGCGACGCCGTAGACCGCCTGGGCATCACCCGGATGCTGCTGGAACCGGAACTGCTCAGCGCCGTGGAACCGGACGTCCACCTGGTCGGCACCCTGTTGTCCCTCAACAACGTCCTGCCCGAGGAGACGAAGGAAACCGCACGCACCGTCGTACGCAAAGTCGTCACCGAGCTAGAGGAACGCCTAGCCGAACGCACCCGAGCAGCCGTCCGCGGCGCACTGGACCGTGCCGCCCGAACCCAACGCCCCCGAGGCGCGGACATCGACTGGGACCGCACCGTCCGCCGGAATCTGAAGCACTACTCCCCCAAGCTGAAAACCATTGTGCCCGAACAGCTTTTCGGCTTCGGCCGCCGAGAACAAAGCGTCCGCCGCGACGTGATCCTCGCGGTCGACCAGTCCGGCTCAATGGCAGAATCCGTGGTGTATTCAGGCGTTTTCGGCGCTGCCCTGGCCTCGATGCGCGCCCTGAGCACGAAATTCGTCGCGTTCGACACCGCAGTCGCCGACCTGTCCGATCACCTGGACGACCCCGTCGACGTCCTCTTCGGCACCCAACTAGGCGGCGGCACCGACATCAACCGCGCATTGGCGTACTGCCAAGGACTCGTGGAACGCCCCGAACAGACCCTCCTGGTGCTGATCAGCGACCTGTACGAAGGCGGAGTACGAGACGATCTGCTGCGCCGAGTCGCAGACCTGGTGGGATCCGGAGTGCAAGTGGTCACGCTGCTGGCATTGTCGGACTCGGGGGCACCGTTCTACGACCACGAGAACGCGGCCGCGCTCAGTGAACTGGGGGTGCCTGCTTTCGCCTGCACGCCAGACCTTTTCCCGGATCTGATGGCCGCCGCACTCCGAAGGGAGGACTTGTCCCGCTGGGCCGCCTCGGCGACCGCTCAATGACCCGGCGCGCCTAGCCTCTTCCGCCGGGAACGGTTCGGCGAGCGCGGGCTAGGGAGCGAACCCCCGCTCGCTGGTCCGTCCAGCTCAGCGAAACGTATCGCGCGAGCCGACACGTTTCCCGCTCGAGAAATCTCAGCCGGCCGAGCGGTCCAGCGCGTCCAGCAGCCAGGTGTGCGCGACCCCGACCGGCGCGGCTTCTCCGGTGACCTGGCCCGCGAGACGCCAATAGCGGCGGACCTGCGGGTGCCGGTCGCCAGCGGTGCGCCGTCGCAGAGTGCGGCGGAACTCCGGCGTGTCGCCGGTGCCGGACGCGGCGGCGTGGGCTGCGGCGAAACGGTCGAGTGCGGGTCCTGCCTCCGGCTCGGATCCGGCCGCCACCTGCGGGGCCGCCAGCTCGCAGGCCTCGCCGACGCCTTCGTGGAGGGCACCCAGGTGTGTGACCAGCGGGCTGACGCGCAGCCGGGCAGCGAACGCGCGGTCGGCGGCGAGCAGCACTAACTCGGCATAGGCGACGACCTGCTCCGGCGTCGGCAGTTCGGGCGGCCGCGGCGCGCTCGCGGCGAGGAACATGTCTGCCGTGTCCGGCGGGACGGCGCCGGTGGCCATCGGGTGCCAAAGGCGGACCAGGGCTGCATGCGCGGCCGAGCCGTCCGTGGCGACGGACAGCAGCTCGAGCCGGGCGGGGCGGGCGGCAGGCGGTGCCTCCTCGACGGCGCGGAGGGCTGAGCGTCGCCAGGCCAGCGTCGTCAGCTCGCGGTCCAGCGCGGCGCGCTCTGCGGACACGGCGTCGGAAAGGGAACGTTCTCCGGCGAGGACGTCCATGATCGGCTTCAAGCTCAGCCCGAGTCCGCGCAAGCGCCGCACCAGGACGAGGCGGTTGACGTCCGCCGGGTCGAATCGGCGATGTCCGCCGGCGCTGCGCACGGGTGCCAGCAGTCCCTCGTCACAGTAAAAGCGGATCGTGCGGACGGGCACGCCGGTGCGCCGCGCCAGGTCGCCGATCCCGAGTGTGTCGCCGGTCACTTCCGATGGAACCTCCAGCCGGGTGGAGTTCCTACGGTACGGCCATGGATCTCGATACCGCACGACTTCTCCAGGGATTGCACGAACACACGGAGGGATTCGCGAAGGCGGTCGCCGGGGCGGATCCGGAGGCTCCGGTGCCCACCTGCCCAGAGTGGCCGTTGCGAGTGCTGGCCGGTCACGTCGGCCAGGCGCACCGCTGGGCGGCGGACCTCATCCGATCCGGCCCGGCCCCGGTCCCCGACCCGTTCGAGGCGGACCCAGGCGCACCCGGCGAATGGTCGGCCTGGCTCCAAGCGGGCGCCGCGGACCTCGCCGACGCGGTGCTCGCCGCCTCCGACAGTCCAGTGTGGACCTACTTCGGCCCGCGACCGGCGACGTTCTGGCTGCGCCGCATGCTCCACGACACGACGGTGCACCACGCGGACGCGGCCTTCGCCACCGGGACCGCGTTCGCAGTGGCACCAGACCTCGCGGCCGACGCGATCAGCGAGTGGCTGGAAATGCTGTCCCATCCGGTCATGGCGACGCGTCGAAATGCCACCGGTTCTTGGCCGTTTTCGGCTCCGGAACCTCCTGGAACCACACTCACGGCCCCCGTCCCGAGGGATCGACGATCGACTCCGGAACATCCCCTGCGCCGGGCGGAATTTCGGCGTCGGGCACCCCCATCGCCGCCCAGTAAGCGCGCCACGTGGCGTGCCCGGCGGGCGGAGGTTCCGGCACGTATCCCAGTGCCTCGGCCCAGAAGGCCACCATTTTCTGCGGGTCGGAGCAGTCGATCGTCAGCTGAAGCGTCATGTCCATGCCCGGAGCATTCCAGGCAGGTCTGACAAAAAAGGAGCTTCCGCGCCCGCCCCGGCCGCACCGCCGAGGACCGCAATTTTCGAGAAGCCCCCCGGCCCCGGCGGACGCTACGGTCGAGCACAGGGAGCGGGCGAACGACGTCCGCCGGATACAAGGAGTGAGCTGTGATCAAGGGCCTGTCCATCGCCAATGTCTGGGTCCTCGACCATGACCGCGCCAAGGAGTTCTACACGGAAAAGCTGGGCCTGGAAGTCCGCACAGACCTCACGATGGGCGACGGCGGGATGCGCTGGCTGACTGTCGGGGCCAAGGACCAGCCGGATCTCGAGATCACGCTGATGGTCCCGGGCGCGCCCGCACTCGACCCGGAGTCCGCTGAGGCGCTGAAGAAGCTCGTCGCCAAGGGGGTGCTGGGAGCCGGGGTCTTCGCGACCGACGATATTCACGCCGATTACCAGGCGTTGAGGGCGCGCGGGGTGGAGTTCGTGCAGGAACCGCAGGAGCGGCCTTACGGCACCGAGGCCATTTTCCGCGACGATTCCGGGAACTGGTTCTCCTTCACCCAGCGGCGGGAGAACCTCGACCTGGACAAAGACTGGAGTTGCTGATGGCCAGGACGGCGGGACAGGCGGCGGTTCGCCGCCAGGTCGGCACGAGGGCTAAGCAGCGCGGGCCGGAGGATCTCGGCTGAGCCGCGACGATCCCGGCCAGGCAACAGGGAAGCCGAACAGGCCAGAGCGGAAAGAGGCCAGCAGGACCGAGTTCAACGGCGAGCGGGCGGTCGCAGCGATACTGCCGAGGAACGGCCCGAGGACATGCCCGCCGCCGGGTTCGCCCTGCCAGCCGAACTGCAGGACATCGACCCAGCGGCAAGGAGAACACCCACCGGCCGCCTGACAGAACTCGCCGCCGGGCTCATCCCCAGCGGAACTGCATGACACCTGCCCGGCGGCAAAGAGACCAACTTTCCGAAGCCGGTCGCCCAGCAAACTGCCCGCCCGGTTCGCCCCGCCAGCAGAGCTGCACGACACCGGGCCGGGTGGCGGCGAGACCGGCTCCCCGACACCGGCCGCCTGACAGAACTCGCCGCCGGAGGTCAGCGCGCGGCCGGTGGAGGCCTCCTACGACGGGACCGTCCGGCAAAGCGGTCCAGCCCACCACAGAACGTCCACAGTGGACGGCCAAGGCCCGAAACCGGCTCTTCTCAGCAGAGCAATCACAAAGACCGAGCACAACCCACGACATCAGGAGGGCACGCGCTGCGCCCCCACCCGCTCGAACCGCAGCACCCCGTCGTCCATGCGGCTCAGGTGCAGATCCGCTGCGTCCAGCAGGTAGTTCTGCCGCATCAGCCACGGGCGGCGGTCGCCTTGACGGGGCAGGACTGACGCCGCGCGGGTGAGGTAGCCCGACGTCAGGTTCATGATCGGCCGCCGACGCGTGGACGGGATCGCGGGCGGGCGAGGCACACAGGTGTCGAAACCGTTGCGCGACAGGTGGTTCAGCAACCTGCACACATACCGGGAGACGAGATCCGAGCGCAGTGTCCAGGAGGCGTTCACATAACCGATGCACCACGCCAGGTTCGGCACCCCGCCGAGCATCATTCCCTTGTACACCAGCTGTTCCGACGGTTCGATCACCTCGCCGTCCACGCTCAGTTCGATGCCGCCGAACGCGATCACGCGCAGGCCGGTCGCGGTGACGACCACGTCCGCGGGCAGGTGTGCGCCGGATTCCAGCGTGATGCCGTCGGGGGTGAAGCGGTCGATCCGGTCGGTGACGATGTCCGCTCGGCCGCTGCGGAGTGCGCGGAAGAAATCCGCTCCGGGCGTCAGGCAGAGTCGTTGGTCCCAGGGCCGGTACCGGGGCGAGAAATGGGGGTCGACCGGGATCGAGGCGGGCAACTGTTTCGCGGCCGCGTCGCGCAAGAAGGCCGCCGCGCGGTCGGGCTGTCGGCGCGAGAACTGGTACAGCAACGTTGTCACCAGGACGTTCTTCGCGCGCACCACGTGGTACGCGAGCCGCGCGGGCAGGAATCGGCGCAGGCGGCGGGCGAGCGAATCCGTCCACGGGCGCGACAGGACGTAGCTCGGCGAGCGTTGCAGCATCGTCACTGACTCCGCCGTGGAAGCCAGTTCCGGCACCAAGGTCACCGCGGTGGCGCCGCTGCCGATGACGACCACTCGTTTGCCCGTGAAGTCCGACCCCTCCGGCCAGAACTGGGGGTGCACGATCTCGCCGCGGAACGAGTCGCGGCCGGGGAAGTCGACGACGTGGCCGTTCTCGTAGCTGTAGTAGCCGCTGCACAAGTACAGGAAAGAGCAGGTGTGCGTGACGACCTCGCCATTGTGCGAGGCCGCTACGGTCCAGCGGGCCGACGCGGACGACCAGGACGCGCGGACCACCCGGTGCCCGAACCGGATGTGCCGGGAGACCTCGTGCTCGGCGGCGGTCTCGCGGATGTACTCGAGGATCTCGGCGCCGGACGCGATCGCCTGTTCCTTGCGCCACGGCCGGAACGGGTAGCCGAGCGTGAACATGTCCGAGTCGGAGCGGACGCCCGGGTACCGGAAGAGGTCCCACGTTCCGCCGATCGTGTCGCGCGCTTCGAGAATCGCGTACGTCCGGTCCGGGGCTTGCTGCTGCAACCGGCAGGCCGCGCCGATGCCGGAAAGCCCGGCTCCGACCACCAGGACATCGAAATGCGCCACGATTCCTCCCCGCGAGAAGCGACTCCGCCCACTTTACGGCCGGGGGCCGGATCAAGTGGGGCCCCGCCGGGCCAGGCCGGGAACCACCGGCCCGGCGGGGAAAACCGGGTTCACCGCAGGGAAACCACCTTGGTGGCGCCGAAGGTGTCCTTGAGCGGAACTTCCACCGTGCGCCGCCGCACCGTCACACGGACGCTGTCCTGCAGCTGCGTCGGGTCGGAAACAGCGATGCTGTTCCGGCCGAGCGCTACCGAAGCCGGTCCTGAAACGGATACTTCGTCTACCGTACCCGCACTGTAGAAGTTTGCGAGCAGTGTGTTATCCCACAGCCGCAAAGCCTGGACAGCGGGCGTATTGGCCCGCACGCGCCACGCGAGCACCGAAGCGACCGTCCCGACCACCGACGCGCCCGGCAGAACCGCGTATGCGTACTTCGCGGCCACCGGCTTCGCGCCGTGCTCGATCACCAGCTTCTGGTACCGCCGCGTGTTCGGTGTCGTGGTGCCCTTCGTGTTGGCACCGGCGTCGACGTCGCGCCACGCGCCGGTCCGGTCTTCGCGCAGGGCGGTGACCTCGGCGTTGTCGAGCAGGACGTACCCGCCGACCTGGTCGAGGTGCAGCCAGCGCGGCCGGTGCAGCGTGCTCGAATCGCCGACCGCGCGCCCGTCGGCCAGCAGCGTGCCGCGTCCGTTTTCGCCGAGGTTGCGGTTTTCGATCGTCGTCCGGACCGCCTGCCCGGACGTGTCGGTGATCCCCGCGCCGAGGCAGACGACGCCCGCCGGAGTGAAGAACCACGACTTCTTCGCGGTCAGCGAACCGTCCTCGGAGACGAAATCCATCGCGTACGCGCCGTGCCGGGCGTCCCAGCGCACGCCGCCGACGTGCGCTTTCGTCGTCAACGGCGTCGCTGCCAGCGGCCCCGGCGGCCCGGCCTTCGCCGTCGTGCCGGGCAGCAGGGCCGGATCGACGGTCGGCCAATAGGCGTCCGAGTAGTGGCCTTTCGCGTGGGGAAGGAACAGATACAGCACCCCGTCGCCGACGTGCCAGCCGTGCAGGTTCATCCCGTTGATCGACTCGTAGCGCGAGATCCGCGTGGAGCCGACGCCGAGGGACGCGGACCAGCCCTCGGTCACGTGCACCATCCGGTCCTGCTGCCCGAAGATCCGGTGCGTCGCGACGATCGGCGCGGGCCGCACGCGTCCGGCGAGCATCTCCTGGGCGAACTCGATGCCCGGCGTCGCGACGAGGTCCGGGCCGGGCGCGAACCGTTCGGGATCGGGGATTTCCAGGAACGGCGCGTACGTGCCTTCCTTGATCCATTTGGCGGCGAGCCCGGACAGTTCGGACTGTACGGAGCCGGTCGCCGACCGCGCGAGGACCAGAGTCGCGACGGTCAGCTGGTGTCCGATGTCGTGCGCGGTCTCGCCCTGCCGCGACAGCATCCGCCCGCGCACCGGCTCCATCAGCGCGCCCGCGTACACGAACGGCGCGAACGTGTCGCCGACCAGCGCGTACACCTGCTGCTTCAGCTCGTCCGGCAGCGCGTAGTCGGTGCCTTCGGTGACGTGTATCGTCCCGGCGAGCGCGGTCAGCAGGACGATGCCGTAGTGGCCGGGGTACGGGATGGTGTCGTGCTGGATGAACGAGCCGTCGGCGTGGAAACCGTCGCCCGCCGCACGGTCCAGCTTCGCCAGGACGCTGGCCGCTCCCCCGCCGGCGACGTCGGTGATCGCGTCGATGCCGGTGCGGATCCACGCGGTGTCGCCGGTCAGCGCGCCGGAGACGATCGAAATCAGCGCCTTGTCCGCCCGGTTCGCACCGGTTTCGACGATCCTCGGGTTGTTCGCGCGCAGATTCGGGTTCCCGACGAACCGCTTGACCGGGCTGACATACCGCGCCAGCTCGTCGGCGGTCAGCTGGTCGGCGACCGTGACGAGGGTGTGCAGCAGGTAGTACGGCACGCCGATCTCGTAGGTGTACCAGTTGCCGATCTCGCCGACCTGCGGGTTGTACTGGCTGGCGTAGATCAGTTCCAGCGCCTTCTTGATCCCGTCGAGCACCTTCGGATCGCCGGACAGCGTGCTGCCCGGCGTCCCCCAGTCGACGGCGATCGCGCGCAGCCGGGCGTACATCGACGTCGTGTAGTCGCTGCCGGGACCGAGCGGCAGGTCCGTCCACAGTGGACCGTTTCCGGACACCGACATGCCGTCGTAGTACGACTTCGCGACCCGGCCGAGGTTCTTGAGCGCGGCCGTGCGTTCCGGCGACGGGCGGTTGATGCCCGTCTGCAGCTCGCGGTAGCCGGCCACGATCTTCTTCAGCGGATCCGCGGCAGGTGCGGCGAAAGCCGGGCGCGCAGTGGCGACGAGCGCAGCCGACGCGGCGGCGATGGCACCGCCACGCAGTGCGGTTCTGCGGTTCACGGGCATGACGGTGCCTCCCAGTGGGGTTGGTTGCGCGGGGTGATCCCGGCTGGAACCGGGATCGCCGCGCACGAGGGGGTCTGCTCAGCGCGCTCCGTCGACACGGCGCGGCAGCTGCCACGGGTTCGCTTCCTGAAGGGCTTCCGGCAGCAGCGCGTCCGGGAAGCTCTGCCAGGCCACGGGGCGCAGGAAGCGTTCGATCGCGGCGGTGCCGACCGACGTCGTGGTCGGCGCGGTCGTCGCCGGGTACGGGCCGCCGTGCTGCTGGGCCCAGCTGACCGTGACGCCGGTCGGCCAGTCGTTCCACAACAGCCGTCCGGCCAGCCGGGTCAGGGACGGCAGCAGTGGACGCACGAAGTCGGCGTCGCCGTCCTCGCCCTGGACCGTCGCGGTGAGGCCGGGTTCGAGGCTGTCGAGGACCTCGATCAGTTCGGCCTGGTCGGAGTAGGTGACGATCAGCGACGCCGGGCCGAAGTGCTCCTCGCGGACCGCCTCGCCACCCGCCAGGAACTCCTTCGCCGTGGTGGCCAGCAGCGACGGGGTGAACGCGTCGCCCTCCTGCGCGCCTTCCACGACCGACTCGACGCCGGACACCGCACGCAGGTCCGCCAGCTTCTGCGCGAACCCGGCCGCGATGCGGTCGTTCAGCATTTCCTGCTGGGCCACCGCGCTGACCGCCTCGCGGAGAGAGCCGTCCAATCCGTGGCCCTCGGGCAGGAAGAGCAGGCCAGGCTTGGTGCAGAACTGTCCCGCGCCGAGGCTGAACGACCCGGCGTAGCCCTTCGCCACCGCTTCGCCGCGCGCGGCGACCGCACCCGGCGTGACGACGACCGGGTTGACGCTGCCCAGCTCGCCGTAGAACGGAATCGGCGTCGGCCGCGAGACCGCGATGTCGAACAGCGCGCGCCCGCCCGGCACGGAACCGGTGAACGCGGCGGCGGAAATCCGCGGGTCCTTGAGCGCCGTGACGCCCTGTTCGACCCCGTGGATCACCGCGAACGCACCCTCCGGCGCACCGGCGGCGGTCAACGCCTGGGCGACGATCTCGCCGGTCCGCGTCGAGAGTTCTTCGTGGCCCGGGTGCGCTTTGAGCACGACCGGACACCCCGCGGCCAGCGCCGACGCGGTGTCGCCGCCCGCGACGCTGAACGCGAACGGGAAGTTGCTCGCGGCGAACACCAGCACCGGACCGATCGGCACGAGCACCCGGCGCAGGTCCGGCCGGGCGCCCATCGGCCAGGCCGGGTCGGCGTGGTCGACGGTCGCGCCCAGGAATTCGCCGTCCCGCAGCACTTCGCCGAACAGCCGCAGCTGGAACGTGGTGCGCGCGAGCTCGCCCTTCAACCGCGGCGCGGCCGGCAAGCGGGTCTCCTGGTGCGCCAGCGGAATCAGCTCTTCGGCGGCAGCGTCGAGCGCGCCCGCGACGGCGGCCAGCCACTTGGCCCGATCGGCCGGGGTGCTCTCGGCGAACGGCCGGGCGGCAGCGGCCGCGGCGGCCAGCACGCTTTCCAGTTCCGGGGCGGAAGTTTCGCGGCTCAATGGATCTCCTCGTCAAACAGGTTCAGGACGTCAGGCGCGCTGCGGCTCGATCGGCCGGGGCACGATCGCTGAACCGCCGGGCTTCGGCGGCCAACGCGGGTTCCCGCGCCGGGGCGGAAGCTTTGCGGTTCAACGGACCTCCTCGTCAAACAGGTTCAGGACGGCGAGCACAGCCAGGACGTCTTCCAACGCCAAGGCGACTCAACGCATCTCCTCATCAAACAAACCGTCAAGACACCGAGTGCGCAGCACCAGTAGCGGCATGCAGATCCGGCCACCGCGCCGGACCGGCAAGACCCAAGTGGTACAGGTGCAATTCCGCAGCCCCCGCCTTAGCCAACTCGCCCACGTACGCAGCGATGTCCGGCACCGCACTAGCCGCGACCGCCGTGATGTAGCTGCCGATCGCGACTCGGTCCGGCAGCGCTCGCCGTGCGGCCGCGACCGCGTCGACGCTCGCTTGACCCGGTGCCCAGTTCTGCAGCACGACCGTCTCGGCGTCGTCGGCGGCCGTCGGGGTCAGGCCGGGCAGGGCACCGGTGACCCACGGGTCGAGCGCGCCGTGCAGCACGATCCGCGTACCCGGCTCCAGCACCGCCAAGACCGCAGCGCGCAACGCATCGGTCGCCTGCTGCCGACCGGAAAGCAGCTTTTCCTTCAACTCACCCGCAAGTCTATCCTCGACCACCGACAAATCCGCCGTAGCGATCAGCCGCTGCACCTCGGCCCGCAGAGTCTCGCGGACGTCGGACGGGTCGAGGCCGGTCCAGCCCTCCGCACAAGCGTCGCAGCAGCAGACCGACAACAGCCGCGCGGTAGCCGGAGCCCACACGCCGTCGGTCTTCTCGTGCTGATGCTGGTGCACGCCGCCGAGCGGACCACACGCTTCCAGCAGCACCGACGAAAGCTTCAGTCCCGCAACGGATTCCGCAGTCAGCGTCGCGGCGTACTCGCGTACCGCGGGCTGCGCGGGACACAGCGCCCACGGGTACGTCTCGCCGAAGCAGTTGCGCACGGCGTACTGCGGAAACTCCGTGCCCAGCTGCGAGTTGTGCGTGAGCACGATCCACGCGGCGGCCGGGATTCCGGCGTCGTTGAGCCGCCGGACCGCGTCGCCGCCGCTGTCCTCCGACGAGACCCAGTCCGGCGCGGCGGGGACGAGATCCCGGCCCGACCAGGCTTCCGCGCGCACCGGGCGGTAGAGCGCGGCGGTGCGCGCGACCACCGAGGTGCGCTCGCTCGACCACGGCGTCGCGGCGCGCGCGCTGTGGTAGGCCAGGGCCACCGCGACCTCGTCCACGCCGAGGTCCTGCACCCGCTCGGCGAACGCGGTGTCGCCGAG
Organism: Amycolatopsis sp. CFH S0740; assembly: GCF_004522315.1. NCBI lineage: Bacteria > Bacillati > Actinomycetota > Actinomycetes > Pseudonocardiales > Pseudonocardiaceae > Amycolatopsis > Amycolatopsis sp. CFH S0740. Next base: position 65,923 of record NZ_SDLS01000030.1, read on the forward strand.
CACGTCCCACGGATACGCGTATCCGGTCACCTTCACCGGTTCACCACCTCGCCGTGTTCGGCTCGAAACCGGGCGTGTACTTGCGCATGTACGTCACATCGTCCCGTTTGGTCAGTCCACATCGGACATAGTCCTCGTGCGCCCTGGCGAGCGCATCCTGGTCCAGCGTGATCCCGAGCCCGGGCCGGTCCGGCACCGCCACCGCTCCGTCGACAAAATTCAGCACGCCCGGTTCGATCACGTCGGCAGTCTTCCACGGCCAGTGCGTGTCGCAGGCGTACGTCAGGTGCGGGGTCGCGGCCGCGACGTGCACCATCGCGGCGAGGCTGATCCCGAGGTGGCTGTTGGAGTGCATGGACAGCCCGACGCCGAAGCTCTCGCAGGCCACCGACAGTGCCTGGGTGTCGCGCATGCCGCCCCAGAAGTGGTGGTCGGACAGCAAAACGCCGATCGCGCGCGCACGGAAGGCAGGCTCCAGGTCTCCGAAGTTCACCACGCACATGTTGGTGGCCAACGGCATGCTCGCCTCGCGCGCGACGCGCGCCATGCCCTCGATACCTGGCGTCGGGTCCTCGAGGTACTCCAGCACGCCGTCGAGTTCGGCGGCCACGCGAATGCTCGTTTCGGGCGTCCACGCCGCGTTCGGGTCGATGCGCAGCGGATGCCCGGGGAACGCTTCGGCGAGCGCGCGAATGCCCTCGATCTCTTGCTCCGGAGCGAAAACCCCGCCCTTGAGCTTGATCGAGCGGAACCCGTACTCGTCGACCATCCGCTTCGCCGAGCCGACCAGCGCTTCCGGCGTCAGGATGTCGCCCCAGCTGTCCTCGTCCGCATCGATGTGCGCACCGTACTTGTAGAACAGGTACGCGGAGAAGTCGACGGCGTCGCGAGCCTTGCCGCCGAGCAGGTCGGCGACCGGACGGCCGAGGAACTGGCCTTGCGCGTCCAGGCAGGCGACCTCGAACAGCGAGTACACGCTGGCGATCGTCTTGCGGATGGAGAACCCGCCGATCAGGCCGTGCTCGTCGGTCAACACGGTTCCGGCCAGCTCGCGCGCGATGATCCGCTTCAGGCCCGGCAGGTCGAAAATGTCGTGTCCGGCCAGTTCCGGCAGCACCTTGCGCACCTCGCCGAGGAACGCCGCGTCGCCGTAAGACTCGCCGAGGCCGACCACGCCGTCGTCGCACACCACCTGGACCACGCTGCGCAACGCGAACGGCTCGTGCACGCCCATCACGTTGAGCAGCGGTGCGTCCGCGAAGGCGACCGGGGTCAGCACTACGTCCCGGATCTTCATCAGAGGCCTTTCAGCACGGCGAAACCGTTCTCGACGACCTTGCCCAGCCGGTCGATCTGCTCCGGCGTCGGCTCGATCAGCGGCGGCCGGACGGTGCCGACCTTGTCGCCGCGCAGCCGGGCGGCGGCCTTGACCAGCGACACCGCGAAGCCGGGCGTCTCGTCGCGCAACGCCACCAGCGGCAGGTAGAACCCGGCGAGCAGCGCGTCCATCGTCGCGTCGTCGTTCTCCGCGAGCGCGCGGTGGAACCGGTGCGCGATTTCCGGCGCGAAGCAGTGCACCGCCGAGGAGTAGCGCGCGACGCCTGCCGCCGCGTACGCCTTCGCGGACACCTCGGCGGTCGGCAACCCGTTGAAGAACAAGAAGTCCGCGGACCGCTGCGTGCCGAGCGCGCGGATCGTGGTGACGATCCGGGTCATCGTTTCGACGTCGCCGTAGCCGTCCTTGATGCCGACCACCGACGGGATGTCCAGCAGCTTCGTCGCGGCCGGCGCGGTGAAGACGCCGGTGCTGCGGTGGTAGACGATCACCGGGACCGACGTGTCGCCGACCGCGTAGCGCACGTAGTCGACCAGCCCGTCCTGCGGCCCGGTGACCAGGTATGGCGGGAGCAGCAGCACCCCGTCGGCGTTCCCCGCCTGCGCCGCCGCGACGCCCGCGCGCGCACCGGCCGCACCGCCGCCCGCGCCGACCCACACCGGCACCCGGCCGTTCGCGACTTCGCGCGCCTTGGCCAGCAGCGCGGCGACCTCGTCGACCGACAGCGAGCTGAACTCCCCGGTGCCGCACGCGACGAACAGCGCGCCCGCACCGGCGGCGATGTGGCTCTCCACGTTCTCCGCGAACCCGTCGAGGTTGATCTCGAGGTCTTCGGTGAAGGGGGTCAGCGGGAACGCCAGCAAGCCGTCCAGCTCGATTGCGGTCTGTGCCATCAGTTTCTGCTCCAATGTTCACATTCTTGAATGGAGTCTGTTATCGTGACTATGTTCACCCACAAGAACGCTGTTCGGGACGCTAATATGGCCGGACTCACAAGTCAACGGCCCGGTTGGAGGACGCGCATGGCGCAGAAGACGGACCCCGCCACCGCTCCCGCGGAGTCCGCGGGCGTGAAGTCGGCGCGGCGCGCCATCGACCTGATCGAGACGTTCGCCGCGAACGACGTGTGGCTGTCGCTGTCGGATCTCCATGCGCGCACCGGGTTCCCCCGCTCCAGTCTGCACGGTTTGCTGCGCACCCTGCTGGACGCGGGCTGGCTGGAGGCCGACGCGAACTCCGCGCGCTACCGGCTCGGCGTGCGCGCGCTGATCTGCGGCACCGCGTACCTCGACCGCGACGCGATCGTCCCCTACGCCACTGAAGCTTTAGAGCGCATCCGCGAGAAGACCGGCTTCACCGCGCATTTCGCGCGCCGCAACGGCACCGAGGTCGTCTATCTGGAGACGCGCGAATCGCAGCACTCCACGCACCTCATCTCGCGCGTCGGGCGCACCCTGCCGACGCACGCCACCGCGCTGGGCAAGGCGCTGCTCGCGGAGCTGACCCACGAAGAGGTCGAGGCGCTCATGCCCGACGAGCTGGTCGCGCTCACCCCGAACACCATCACCACGCTCGACGCGCTGCACGCCGACCTCGCGCGCACCCGGGAACGCGGGTACGCCGCCGAGATCGAAGAGGGCACCCTCGGCGTGCGCTGCGTGGCCGCGGTGATCCCGTACCGCATCCCCGGCACCGACGCGATGAGCTGCTCGATGCCGCTGGGCAAGGTCACCGACGCCGACGTCGAACGCGTCGGCGAACTGCTGGCCGAAACCACCGCCGAGCTCGGCCAGCAGCTGCGCCGCGCCGGAATCCGCTGACCGCCGCCACCCGTGCCCCTCGTGAGTGTTTATGCCGGTTAGAACCGGCATAAACACTCACGAGCTTTGATGGAAGGAACTCCATGCCAGACCAGCGTGTGCTGATCACCGGATCGGCCGGCGTCGTCGGCACCCTGATGCGGCCGCGGCTGCGCCGGGAAGGCCGGGTGCTGCGGCTGCTCGACCTCGCCGCGCAGCCCGCCGCCGAGGACGGCGAAGCGGTCGAGATCGTGACCGGCTCGGTCACCGACCCGGAGGCGATGGCCGCCGCCTGTGCCGGTGCGGACGCGGTGATCCACCTGGGCGGGCTCAGCCGCGAAGCCTCGTGGGACGCCACCCTCGACGTCAACATCAACGGCACGCACACCGTCCTCGAAGCCGCCCGCGAAGCCGGGATCCGCCGGGTCGTGCTCGCGTCGAGCAACCACGCCGTCGGCTTCCGCCGGAACGCCGACGCGGGCGAGAACGGGCTGCCCGCCGACTCCAGCACCCGGCCGGACACCTATTACGGCGTAAGCAAAGCCGCGATCGAAGCGCTGGGCAGCCTGTATGCGTCGCGCTTCGACATGGACGTGATCGTCATCCGCATCGGCTCGTGTTTCGAGACGCCGTTGCCGCTCGGCATCCGGGGCCTGACCAGCTGGTTGTCGCCGGACGACGGGGCGCGGCTGTTCGAGGCGTGCCTGAGCGCGCCGTCGCCGGGCTACCGGATGATCTGGGGCGTCTCGGACAACACCCGCCGCGTCTACTCACTCGCCGAGGCCGAGGCGCTGGGCTACAAGTCCCACGACAACGCCGAGGTCTACGCCGAGCAGATGGCGGACAAGCCCGCGCCGACCGGGGCCGCCGCCGAGTACGTCGGCGGACCGTTTTGCACCGCGCCGCTGGGCGTGTTCAACCCGCTCTGAGAGGTACCCTCGCCCACGGGACCCTCGAGGAGGAGGACGCCGTGGGCGAGCTCGGGCCTGCCGACACGAACGGCATCCTTTCCCTGCCGTGGATCCGCCCGGAACGCACCAGCGCGGGTCTCGGCTGGGACCGGATCTACCTGTCCAAACAGCACGAACGGCCGTATCGCGCGGAGTTCGGGCCCGCGCGGACGCACCAGCTGATCCTGCATCTCGCCGGTCCGGTCACGGTCCGCCGCGGCGTCGGGACGCCCGGCGAACGCAGCAGGCGGATCCCGGCGGGCGGCCTCTTTCTCCAGCCGTCGCACCAGGAACTGTCGGTGGAACTCGGCGGCGAGCTCGACACGCTGCACGTCTACCTGCCGGATTCGGCGGTGCAGGAAGCCGCCGGATCGGACGCTCCGATCCAGCTGGCCGACGAGCTCGGCAGCGTCGACCCCTTGCTCGAACAGCTCGTTCTCGCGCTCGACCGCGTCGTGCGCGAGTGGGAGCCGGGTGCCCGCGCGTACGCGGATCAGCTCAGCACCCTCGTCGCCGCGCAGCTCGCCCGCCAGCACCGGGCCGGCCGGAGCGCGCCCGCGGCGGCGAGGCCGGTCGAGGCGCTGACCGACCGGCAGTTCGCCCAGGTGCGCGAGCTGATGGACGAACGCCTCGCCGAACCCCTCGGCCTCGACGAACTCGCCGCGGCAGCCGGGTTGAGCGTCAGCCGGTTCGCCCGGCGGTTCAAGGCACGCACCGGGCTGCCGCCGCACCGGTACCTGCTGCGACTGCGTGTGGAGCAGGCCGGATTGCTGCTGCGGACCGGCACCGAACCGATCGCGGACATCGCCGTGCGCTGCGGTTTCTCCCACCAGGAACACCTCACGCGGGTGCTGCGCGCCCAGCTGGGCACCACGCCCGCCGCGCTTCGCCGGGACGGCTGACGCGCGTTTCGTGCAGTCCGCTCAGCACGTCTGTGCAGGCGCGGTCTCTCCTCCGCCCGGATACTCGACGTACCCGCGTGGAAGGACCGTCGATGTTCACCTACACCGCCAACCCGGCCCGGGTCGTGTTCGGCAGCGGCACGCTCGCCGTCGTTCCCGACGAGGTGCAGCGGCTCGCGGCTGGCCGGGTGCTGCTGGTGGCCGGGAAGTCCACCGCTGAGGCAGCCGACCGGACGGCCGGGGCGCTCGGCCCGCGGCTCGCCGCCCGCTTCGGCGAGCCCGCCATGCACACCCCGGTCGAAGTCACCGAACGCGCGCTCGCGCTGGTCACCGAGCACTCCGTGGACTGCGTCGTCGCGATCGGCGGCGGATCCGCGACCGGGCTGGCCAAAGCGCTCGCGCTGCGCACCGACCTCCCGCAGATCATCGTGCCGACCACGTACGCCGGGTCGGAGATGACGCCGGTGGTCGGCCAGACCGAGAACGGCCGCAAGATCACTCAGTCGTCGCCGAAGGTGCTGCCCGAGGTGGTCGTGTACGACGTCGACCTCACGCTCGGCCTGCCCGTGCCGACCTCGCTGACCAGCGGGGTCAACGCGATGGCGCACGCGGTCGAAGCGCTCTACTCGGCGCAGGCGAACCCGATCGTCGACCAGTTCGCCTTGGAGGCGATCCGGCTGCTCGCCGCCGCGCTGCCGCGGATCGCCGCCGATCCGTCCGATGTGGACGCCCGGACGGACGCGCTGCGTGCCGCGTGGCTGGCCGGCTCGTGCCTGGGTTCGGTCGGGATGGGCTTGCACCACAAGCTGTGCCACACCCTCGGCGGCAGTTTCGGGCTGCCGCACGCGGAAACGCACACGATCGTCCTCCCGCATGCCATGGCGTACAACGCACCGGACGCCCCGGACGCGATGCGGCGGATCGCCGAAGCGCTCGGTGCGCCGGACGCACCCACTGGGGTGTTCGATCTGATCGCCAGCCTGCCGGTACCGCATTCGCTGGCCGAGATCGGTCTGGCCGAAGGCGATCTCGAGAAGGCCGCCGAGCTGGCCACCGCCGCTCCGTATCCGAATCCGCGCGAACTCACCCGCGACGGCATCGAGGACCTGCTGCGGCGTGCATGGTCCGGCACCCGGCCGACCCCTGCTGAAGGCACGCCGCCGGATCTGCGCGGGCTCACTCAGGAGGTCGTGGACAGTTTCGCCAACACACCGGACCCTCGGTTGCGCGAACTGCTGTCCGAACTGGTCCGCACGCTGCATTCGTACGTCGTGCGCACCGATCTCACCCAGGAGGAGTGGGAGTACGCGATCGGCTTCCTCACTCGCACCGGGCAGATCAGCTCGGACACGCGGCAGGAGTTCATTCTGCTGTCGGACACCCTCGGCGTTTCGAGCGTGGTCGACGTCCTCACGAACTCGCGCACGCCGGACACCACGCCGTCGGCGGTGCTGGGCCCGTTCTATGTCGAAGGCCCGCCGGAAACCGAGCAGGGCGCGGATCTCGCCGAAGGACTTCCGGGCACTCCACTGTGGACGGATATCCAGGTGACCGAGCCGGACGGGACCCCGGTGCCGGACGCGATCGTGGACGTCTGGCAGTCCAATGAGGACGGCTTCTACGACGTCCAGCTCCCCGACCTGGACGGTCCGGTGCTGCGCGCCCGCTTCCGCACCGACGCCGAGGGCAGGCTGCGGTTCTGGACGATCGTTCCGTCGGCGTACCCGATCCCGGACGACGGCCCGGTCGGCGGCATGCTCACGGCGACCGAACGGCATCCGTTCCGCGCGCCGCACGTGCACTTCATGATCGCCAAACCGGGCTACCGCACGCTGGTGACCCAGCTGTTCGTCCGCGGCGGCGACTACCTCGACTCGGACACCGTGTTCGGCGTGAAGGACGGGCTGATCGTCGACTTCGCCGAGCAGACCGGCCCCGCGCCGGACGGGCGCGAACCCTGGCGCCGGCTCGATTTCACCTTCCGCATCTCCCCGGGAACCCACCATGACCAGCTATGACACCGATGTCCTCGTGGTCGGCAGCGGCCCGGCGGGCGGTTCCGCCGCGCTGCTGCTCGCGACCTACGGCGTGCGCACCGTCCTCGCGACCAAGTACGGCTGGATGGCGCACACGCCCCGCGCGCACATCACCAACCAGCGGACGATGGAAGTCCTGCGCGACCTCGGCATCGAAGACCAGGCGCTCGCGCAGGGCACTCCCCCGGAACTGATGGGCGACACCGTGCTGTGCACGTCGCTCGTCGGCGAGGAGATCGGCCGGATCGCCAGCTGGGGCACCGCCGATCGCTCGGCCGCCGAGTACGCGGCGGCGAGCCCGTGCCACATGATCGACCTGCCGCAGACCTACCTGGAACCGATCTTGGCCGCGAATGCCGCCGCGCGCGGGGCGAAACTGCGCCTGGACACGGAATTCCTCGACTTCACCCAAGACGCGGACGGGGTGACCGCGCGCTTGCGGGACCGGGTACGCGGCGACGAGTTCACCCTCCGCGCCCGCTACCTGATCGGCGCGGACGGTGCCCGCAGCCGCGTCGCCGAGCAGGCCGGGCTGCCGATCGACGGCCGGTCCGGCAAGGCTGGGAGCATGAACATCACGTTCACCGCCGATCTTTCCGAGCACGTCGCGCACCGGCCGAGCGTGCTGTACTGGGTCATGCGGCCGGGCGCGCACCTCGGCGGCATCGGGATGGGCCTGGTGCGGATGGTCCGGCCGTGGAACGAATGGCTGCTGACCTGGGGCTACGACATCGCGCAGCCACCGCCCGACGTGACCGCCGAGGAAGCGGCCCGGATCGTCCGCGACCTCGTCGGGGATCCCGGGCTGCCGGTGGAGATCACCTCGACTTCGCTGTGGACGGTCAACCACAGCTACGCCACGCAGTACTCGTCCGGCCGCGTTTTCTGCGCGGGCGACGCGGTGCACCGGCATCCGCCGTCGAACGGGCTCGGGTCCAACACCTCGGTGCAGGACGCGTACAACCTGGCGTGGAAACTCGCGATGGTCGTCCGCGGCGAGGCGGGCGAAGGGCTTCTCGGCAGCTACAGCGCCGAGCGCGCCCCGGTCGGCAAGCAGATCGTGGACCGGGCGAACCTCAGCCGCGACCAGTTCGGGCCGATCTTCGCCGCGCTCGGCATCGACGGCGACTCCGATGCGGACGCCATCACCGCCGGTCTCTCCGCCTGCACCGCCCCGACCGAGGACGGAGCGTTGCGGCGCAAGCAACTGCACGCGGCGATCGAGCTGAAGAACTACGAGTTCAACGCGCACGGCGTGGAAATGGACCAGCGGTACGTCTCGACCGCGGTGCTCCCGGACGGCGTCGAGCCCGCTGCGGACCGGGATCCCGAGCTGTACCACCGTCCGACGACCACGCCGGGCGCGAAACTGCCGCACGTCTGGCTCGTCGGCCCGGACGGCCGCCGAGTGTCCACACTGGACCTTGTCGGCCGCGGCCGGTGGACTGTCCTCACCGGACTCACCGGCGGCGCCTGGCGGGACGCCGCCGCGAAAGCCGGTGCGGACCTCGGGCTGGACCTCCGGGTGGTGACCATCGGTTCGCCCGAGGCCCGCGATTCCTACGGCGACTGGGCGCGGATCAGCGGGATCGAGGAAGACGGCTGTCTCCTGATCCGGCCGGACGGCTACGTCGCCTGGCGGCACGCGGCCGCCGGAACCGGCCTGCCGGAAGCACTTCGCAAGCTCCTGGACCGTTAAGTCACGGCATCCCCCACGGATCGCTCGCCCCGCCTGGCGCGACCGGCCGGACCGTGAAGTCCGGCCGGTCGCCGCGGCGGCAGACATACGCGTCCTGACCGCGTCCGAGATCGACCTGCACGTCTCCGTTCGCCAGCCGCCGCCAGCGCCGCGGACGGCCGTGCGCGTCCGTCACCGTCAACTCGCCGTCGATGCCCGGGCGCAGGACACACGGCGCACCGGCTTCGCTGTGCACCTTCAGCCAGCGCGTTTTCCCGCCGGAACGGGAAGCGCTGAGCAGGAACGCGCCTTCGGTCCGGAAGTCGCGCAGCGCGATGTCGCCCCACGCCTCCGGCACCGCCGGGAACAGTCGGATGACGCCGCCCCAGCTCTGCACCAGCATGTCCTGCATGGATTTCGCCGCGGACAACGGCGTTTCGATGACCGGACCGGATTCCTTGTACATCGTGTTCGGCTGGATATACCGCTTTTGCAGTTCGCCGAGGTAATACGCGGCCTTCTCGCCGCGCAGCATCTGCGCGGAAATCGACGCGGCCCCGGTGAACGTGTAGCCCTGCAACGCACCTTCGAAGCCGACCCAGTGGTTGAGCGACGTTTCGATGATCTTGCGATGCTCCGGCTGTTCCCACGTGATCTCGTAAAGCGGATAGATCTGCAGCAGATGCGAGTAATGCCGGTGCGATTTCGCGAACGGGACGCCCGCGCCGATCATGTAGCCGTTCTCGTCGGCCGGGTAATCGGTGAGCGTGGCGAGCACCTGCTGCCACTTCCCCGCCAGCGGATCGGCGATGCGCAGCTCGCGGGCGGTGTCCAGCAGCGTCTTGCAACCCCAGCGGATCAGGGCGAGGTCGTAATTCGTGTCCGGCGCGTTCACGCCGTACTCCGGGGAGAAGGTCGCCGGGAGATGCAGCCGGCCGTCCGCGCCGGGGGCGAGGAAGTGCAGGTAGTAGTTGATCGCCTTGCGCAGCAACGGGAACAGCGTGCCGCGCAGCAGCTGACGGTCCATAGTGTGCCGATAGGACAGCCAGACGTTGTGCAGTGCCCAGGTGAGGTTGCCGACCTCGGGCGTCGGAGTGTCCTTGCCGGGGATGCCGACCGGGTAACCGCTGGTCGAGTCGGCGAGACCGTTGAGCAGCGTCATGTCGGTGGTGCGCGGGATGCCCGCGGAATCGGCCTGATACGGCTTCGCGACCTGGCTGGTGAGCCGGTCGCGGTACTTGCCGAGCGCGTAGCTGACCGCGTCGAGTTCGAGGTGATTGGACCCCTGGATCAGCCAGTATTCGAGCTGCACGTTGAGGTTCCACCACGTCGCGGGCCACGGCGTGTTTTCGAGCCACGGCCCGGAAGTCGCCATCACCGGCGCTTCCCGGCGCGCGGCCGACGCGACCTTGTACAGCTGGATCCAGTAGAAACTCTGCAGCCGAGTGTCCGGAATGGACAGGAAGCTGCGCCGATAGTAGTCGTGCCACCAGCGACGGTGGTCCCAGGTCAGCACGTCCAGCGTGCTCGCGCGCCGCACCGTGTGCAACGCGCGGACAGCCGAGGTCTTCTCCGGATGCGACCACGCGACCGACGTGTACAGCGTCCGCGCACTGCCCCGGGTGATCTCACGCCAGGCCGTCACGTGCTCGCCGCCCGCCAGCAGCGGCTGGACCGCGAGATGCGCGTCACCAGCTTGCTGCAGCTGGACCGGGGGATTCTCCACGTATCCGTCGGGCGGCGGCTTCTTCCACACCGGGTCAGCGCGCGGGCTGATCGCCTTCGCGGGATGGAACACCCACTGGAAACCGCGTTCTCCCTCGGACGGCCGCACCTCCACCGCGAGCAGCGACTGTCCAGTGTGGACGATCGAACGCAGCTCCAGACTGCCCACCGCGGTGGTGATCGTGCCGGTCAGTTCGGCGTTCCAGACGTCGAGCCGCCAGTCGAGCCCGGTGATCGCACCGACCGGTTCGAGCGTGAAGTACCCGATCGGCAGCCGCGCCAGGCCGAACAGCGACCCGAACTGCGGCCGGTGGTCCTGCACCTGGCTGTGCTGCACGTTGAAGCGGACCGCGTTGCGCCCGGGCTCGGCGTAGATGCCGGAGCCGAGGAAACCGTTGCCCAGGAACGGCCCCTCGTACCAGGTCTTCGGCATCCGCCGCCAGCGCAGGTCCGCGGTCGCCAGGAAATCCGCCCAGTCGACGCCGTCGCGGCCCAGTTCCGCCGCGCTCGCTTGCGGCAGCCCGACCGCTCCGGCGGCGATCCCGGCGAGCGCTCCGCCGAGCACTGTCCGGCGCGAGATGTCCATGTCCGCCAGCCTCCTCGTTTTCTAGTCAGGCAAACCCCAGGCCGGAACAGCACCCAGCGATGGAACGTCACGCGGCCAGAAGTCCGGACGGGCACCGCGCGGGGTAACGGTGACCGTGCGTCCCCGCCGCAGTTCGAGCGTGATCCGCCGCGCCCCAACCGGACGCCACGGCAACCGCCGACCCCATTGATCACGCACGTCGATCTCGCCGTCGATCCCGTGATCCAGCACCAACGGCGCACCTGCTTCGCTGTGCACCCGCACGAACTCCGTCGCACCGCGCCGTCGCGACGCGTCCACCAGGAACGCGCCCTCGGTGCGCAGCCCGGCGATCGACGCGTCCGGCCACTTCGCCGACACCGACGGGAACGCCTTCACCACTCCCCCGGACCCTTGCAGCAACATGTCCACAACGGACTGCGCGGCAGTGATCGGGCTTTCGATGGCGAAGTTCGAGCCCTCGCGGTACATCGTGTTCGCGGTCAGCTCAGTGTCCGCGACGATGTTCCGATCGAGGAAGAACTTCAAGTACCGCAACGCTTCCTCGGGCTGGTCCATCACCGAATTCATCGACGACGCAGCGGCGTAACTGTAGCCGTGCCAGGCAGACTGGTCCGCCGCCCAATGCCGGAAAGTGCGGGTTATGATGTCCCGATCAGCGGGCCGCTCCCAGTTCCGCTCCCGCAACGGGTACAGCCACAGCAAATGCGAGAAGTGCCGATGCGAAGCAGCGAGCCGGACCCCGTCGCCGATCAGCACGCCCTCGGCCGGATCCTCGTGGTACGGAACGAGTTTCGTCGCGATCTCCCGCCACATCGGCACGCGCGGCTCGTTCAATCGCAGGATCCGCGCGGAGTCGACCAACGTCGTCGTTGCCCAGCGGATCAGCGAAAGGTCATACGTGCAATCGGCCGCGTCGGCGTACTCCGGCGACCGGGTGAGCGGCAGGTACAGGCGGCCGTCCGGTCCGGTGAAGAGGAAGTGCCGGTAGAAGTTGAGCGCCTTGGCGAGCGTCGGGTAGAGCACGTCGCGCAGCACTGACTGGTCGAGGTGATGGCGGTACGCGAGCCAGACATTGTGCAAGCCCCACAACAGGTTCCCGGTCTGGTCCGTTTTGGACGTAGTCCCCGGCACGCCGACCGTCCGCACCCCGCCGGGCCGCAGCCGCCAGTCCCCCGGATGCGAAAGCGCGTAAGTGTCGCCGTCCCGATAGGCGGGCGGAACCGACACCTCCAGGTTCGCATGATCGCGGCGGAACGTTTCGGTGACCGCGTCCAGCTCCGGATGGTTGGTACTGTTCACGATCGGATACGTGACCTGGACGTTCAGGTTCCACCAGACCGCCGTCCAGCTGTTGCCGACCTCCGGGAACCACGGCCCCCATTCGGCGGTGACCGGACCGTCCTTGCGGGTCGCCGAGGCGATTTTGTACAGCTGGATCCAGTAGAACCGCTGGACCTGCTTGTCCGGCACGGACACGAAACTGCGCTCGTGGAAGCCGTTCCACCAGCGACGATGCCAGGCGACCAGCAGATCCGGATTCATCGCGAGCGTCCGCCCGACCAACGACACCGCGTCGCGAGTATGCGTAGACCGCGGGAAGGAATACGCGACCGCCGCCGCGAACAACCGCTTCGTGCCGACCCGCTTCTCCCGCCACGCCGTCGTATACCCACCACCAGCGATCAGCGGCTGCGCACAGTACCCACTCGCCTGCTCCGGCTCAGGATTCGCGGTGTACTCCGGCGGCTTGCGCACCGTCCGCGTCGTCGCCGACACGAGCGGCGCGAACCCCCACGTCGCCCCCGATTCGCCCGCACTGGGTTCGAGCGAGACGAGCAAGACGCCAAGATCGTTGTGCACCACAGCAGAAAACGCGACCTGCCCACGCGTCGTAGTGATGGTGCCCCCCAGCTCCGCGTTGTAAAGGTCGAGCGTCCAGTCGACCCCCGTGATCGCTCCGGCGAAGGCAAGCGTGATCGCCCCGATCGGCAACCGCGACAGCCCGATCCCCGCTTCCCACTGAATACGCTGGTCCTGGACCTGGGTGTGACTGAGCATGAACTTCAGCACCTGCGGCGTCTGCCCGGCGTAGACCTGCACCCCGAGATAACCGTTGGCGAGAAAGGGCGCTTCCTGCCAGTTCTTCGGCAACCGCTGCCAGCGCATCCGCGCATCCACCGCAACATCCCGATGCGGATTGCGCTGCGCCGCCACCCCCGGCGGCGCACCCTGCGCCCACAGCCCGCCGAACGCCGCCGCCCCAGCAGCGACCGACACCGATCGAAGCACCGTCCGCCGCGACACCCCGACCATGTCACCCTCCGGATTCATATTACGTTTCGCTCCCGCAGGCGCGGGGTCAGCGGAATATATCCAGACAGAGCAAGCGAAAGCCAGAGTTATTCACCCGGAAAGCCGCACAGACATCCGATGACTGGGATCCGACGGGCGTGCGTTCAGATACCTGAAACCGCCGGATCACCCCATCGCCCAGGACAGCTTCACGCACCGCACTCGCCGAGGCTCCACCCTTCCCACGACGGGCGGCGCACGGTGACAAAGGTTGTGAAGGGCTCCTTGAGGGAACCAGATTCCCTCAAGGAGCCCTTCACGGCCCACCCCGCCAGCCTCGCGCCCACCGGCCTGCTGCCCCAATGCGGCATTGGGTGCGTCCCACGCACCGAACGCCACATTGGGTGCGTCAGATGCACCCAATGCCACATTGGGGCGCTAGCCCCGCCACCACCAAACCGCCGCCGGTGTACCCAACCATCAAGGCATCTAGCCCCCACCGCAGCCGATGCACCCAACCGTCGAGGCACCCAGCCCCACCCGCAGCCGATGCACCTAACCGTCGAGGTACCCAGCCCTCTACCGCAGCCGATGCACCCAACGAGCGAGGCACCCAGCCCTCCCCCGCACCCCGATACGAAGCTCTCCTGCGGTTCGGGGGTGCTTGTCAAGGCATCTTTCCCGCCTTGACAAGCACCCCCGAACCGTCAGCACAATCAAACTTCGGGGTGCCCCACGCAACCAAGGCAGGCAATGTCGCCGCCAGGCGACGAGCCACCCTCACAACGACGGCAACCCCACCCGCCCCAACCAAGCAGCGAAGAACTCCCCCAAAGACCGCCCAGCATAAGACTCGGCCAGCGCCACGAACCCCTCCGTAGTCACCGCCCCGTGCCGGTTCTCCACCGCCCAAGCCTTGACCAGCGCGAAAAACGCCGGATCCCCCATCTCCCCCCGCAGCGCATGCAGCGTCAACCCCCCACGCTTATAAACCCGCTCGTCAAACATCCGAGAAACCCCAGGATCCCCGATAATCACATCCGCAGGCTTGGCCCGCACCCGCGCATACCAACCCCGAGCCAACGCCTCCGCCGACTCCCCACCGGCCCGCTCCGACCACAGCCACTCGGCGTAAGTAGCAAACCCCTCATTGAGCCAAATATGCCGCCAATCAGCGACAGTCAGACTGTTCCCGAACCACTGATGCGCCAGCTCATGCACCACCAGCCGCTCGTGAGTCCGCTTTCCGTCCACATGGTTGGCCCCGAAGATCGCCATCCCCTGCGCCTCGATGGGATCGTCGAGGTCGTCGTCCGTCACGACCACCACGTACTCGCCGAACGGATACGGCCCGAACCACTCCTCGAGCGCGTCCATCATCCGGCCCTGCCGCCCGAAGTCCCGCGCGAACGCCCGCCGCAGCCGGGGCGGCACCGCGGCTCGCTGGACGACGCCGTCCGGCCGGTCGACCGCGGTCCCCGGAACCCAGGCGCCGGAAGACAATTCGAGGTCCTCGTACCGCCCGATCTGGACGCTCACCAGGTACGTCGAAGTCGGCTCCGGCCGCTCGAACACCCACTTGGTCGTGCTCGCCGACTGGTACCGCGACACGAGATTCCCCGTCGCCGCAACGAGATACGGCGACGACGTCGCGACCGCGATCCGGTAGCTCGCCTTGTCCGCCGGATGGTCGTTGCACGGGAACCACGACGGCGCGCCCACCGGCTGGCTCGCCACCAAAGCGCCGTCGGTCAGCTCGTCCCAGCCGATGTCTCCCCACCGGCTGCTGACCGGCCGCGGATTGCCCGCGTAGCGGATCTCCACCTGGAACTCGGCACCGGCCGGAAGCGACCGCGCCGGTTTGACCTGCAGCTTCAGCCCTCGCCGCACGTACTTCGCCGGTTTGCCGTCGACCAGCACGCGCGACACCCGGAACTCGCCGAAGTCGAGCGTCAGCCGGGACAGCGCCTGGGCGGCCTCGCAGGTGAGCACCGCGGTGGCGGACAGCCGGTTCGGCCCGATCCGGTAGTCGAGATCGAGGTCGTAGTGCCGGACCCGGTAGCCGCCGTTCCCGTGCGCGGGGAGGTACCCGTCGCCCGAGGTCTCCGCTCCGGGCGCGGCCGCTTTCCCGTTCACCCGCACCGAAACCCGCCTTCGCCCGCTGCCGTGATCGTTTCCAGGATGAGGCACAGGGGCAGGGGCCGCAACGGCCGTGCCCTCACCGCCGCCAGGCCGAGATCGGATTGCCGAGCCAGCGGCTGTCCGCGGGCACCGCGTCGCCGCGCGTCACGAGCGAACCCGGGCCCACCGTGGTGCGCGCGCCGATGCTCGCGCCCGGCAGCACGATCCCGTGCGGGCCGAGCGTCGCGCCCTCTTCCAGCGTCACCCGCGACATGGTCATGATCCGGTCGTGGAACAGGTGCGTCTGCACCACGCAGCCGCGGTTGATCGTCGCGCCGTCGCCCAGTTCGACCAGGTCGGACTCGGGCAGCCAGTACGTGTCGAGCCAGACGCCGCGGCCGATCTTGACGCCCATCGTGCGCAGCCACGCGGGCAGCAGCGGCGTGCCGCCGAGCGACCCGATCAGCCACGGCACCGCGAGCGCCTCGACGAACGTGTCGGCCAGCTCGTTGCGCCACACGAACGAACTCCACAGCGGATGGTCGATCTCGCGGAACTTCCCGACCAGCAGCCACTTCGCCGCGGTCGCGGTGAGCGCCGCGACGATCCCGGCCGCCAGCAGCACCGGCCCGGCCAGCAGCGCGGCGACCCAGAAGCCGCCCCACTCCGCCAGCGCCACCAGCGCGAACGCGACGCCGACGGTCAACGCCACCGCGCACATCACCGGCAGGATCCGGCACAGCTCGACCAGCGCCCGCGCCGCCTTGAGGTGCAGCGGCGGCGTGTACGTGCGGCTGGTGTCGCTCTCCTCCACCGCGCGGCGCACCGGCAGCGGCGGCATGCCCAGGTACGACGAGCCCTTCTTCGCCTTCGCCGGCGTCGAGGACAGCACCCCGACCAGCCCGCGCTTCGGCACCGAACGGCCCGGCGCGGTCATCCCCGAGTTGCCGAGGAACGCCTGCTTGCCGATCCGCGCCGGGGCGGCGTGCAGCCAGCCGTGGCCCAGTTCGTAGGTGGCGACCATGGTGTCGTCGGCGAGGAACGCGCCACTGTCCACTTTGGTCATCTTCGGCAGCGCGAGGACGGTCGACGCCTCCACGTTGCGGCCGACCTTCGCGCCGAGAAGCCGCAGCCACACCGGCGTGAACAGGCTGGCGTACAACGGGAACAGGCCTTCGCGGGCCATCCCCATCAGCCGCTCGGTCGCCCAGACCTGCCACGCGACGCGGCCGTGCACCGGGTGATAGCCCTCGACCATGCCGACGCCCAGCGCGCGGACCCCGGCCAGCACGAGCAGCGCGTAGGTCAGGAAGTAAGCGACGGTGGCGACCGGCACGAAGATCAACGCCTGGCTCAACGCGGCGCCCAGATGAGAGGTGCCAGCGATCGCGTACCCGATCACCGCGACGCCCGGCAGCGCGGCGATCCCGGGCAGCAGCCCCAGGAACACCGACGTCGCGCCGTACACCGAAGCCCAGAACCGCGACCGCGGCGGACGGCTCGACGGCCATTTCAGCGCGTCCTTGACGTCCGAGCGCACCGCGGGCGAACCGGCCCAGCGCTGGCCCGCCGGGACCGCGCCGCGCACGGTCGACCCGGCCGCGATTTCCGCGCCCTTGCCGACCCGGGCGCCGGGGAACAGCGTGCTGCGCGCGCCGACCCTGGCCTCGGCCCCGATCCGCATCTTGCCGATGTGCACGACGTCGCCGTCGACCCAGTGGCCGGACAGATCGACCTCGGGCTCCACCGCCGCGCCGCGGCCCAGTTTGAGGAAACCGGTGACCGGCGGCGGCGAGTGCAGGTCGACGTCCTTGCCGATGCGCGCGCCGAGCGCCTTCGCGTACGTCGTCATCCACGACGCGCCCGCGACGCTGTCCGCACCGCTGAACTCGGCCAGCTTCTCGGCAGTCCACAGTCGCAAGTGGACACTCCCGCCGCGCGGGTAGGTGCCGGGGCGGACGCCGGACAGCAGCACGCGCGCGCCGCCCGCGGCGATGGCGATCCGGCCCGCCGGGGTGAACAGCACGAGCCAGGCGAGCACCAGCCACGCCCAGTTCAGCGTCGGCGCCCAGGACACGCCCAGCAGCGCCAGCACGTTCGAGCAGGCGGCGGCGAGCGTCGTCCAGCGCAGCCCGACGAGACCCATCAGCGGGACCATCAGCAGCGACTGCACGAGCCCGGCACGGCGCGGCGTCGGCGCGATCTCGCGGCGTTCGGTCTCCTCGCCGCTGAGCGCGTCCAGCTTCGCGGCGAGCGCGCCGAGCTTCGGGTTCTGGTAGATGTCGCTGACCGACACCTCGGGGTGGCGGGTGCGGATGCGCGCGATCAGCTGCGCCGCGGTGAGGCTGCCGCCGCCGTTGGTGAAGAAGTCGGCGCCGGCGGTGCTCACCGACACGCCGAGGATCTCGCTCCAGCCCTCGGCGAGCCACGCCTCGGTGGGCGACAGCCCGGCCGCGCTCGCGTCCACAGTGGACAGCGGCCACGGCAGCGCGGCGCGGTCGACCTTGCCGGATGTGCGGGTCGGCAGGTCGTCGATCGTCGCGAGCAGCGGCACCAGCGCGGCGGGCAGCTGCGCGCGCAGCCGGGTCGCGGCGTCGTCGGTGTCGAGCGTTTCGCCGTCCTCGGGCACGATGTAGCCGACCAGGACCTGGTTGCCCGCCTTGGTGCGGCGGACCGCGGCGGCCGCGCCGCGCACGCCAGGCAGCGCCTGCAGCGCCGCGTCGACCTCGCCCAGCTCGATCCGGCGTCCGCCGAGCTTGATCTGCTCGTCGAGCCTGCCGAGGAACAGCAGGCCTTCCGGCTCCGCGCGGACCATGTCGCCGCTGCGGTAGGCGCGCTCCCAGCCCATCGACGGCAGCGGCGCGAACTTCTGCGCGTCCTTCTCCGCGTCGAGGTACCGAGCCAGCCCGGCCCCGCCGATGACCAGCTCGCCGGTCTCGCCCATGGCGACCGGCTCGCCCTCCTCGTTCACCACGACGAGCTGCCAGCCGACCAGCGGCAGGCCGATCCGCACCGGGCCCTCGCCGGTCATCTGCGCGGCGCAGGCGACGACGGTCGCCTCGGTCGGGCCGTAGGTGTTCCACACTTCGCGGCCTTCGACGGCCACGCGCTCGGCCAGCTCCGGCGGGCAGGCTTCGCCGCCGAAGATGAGCAGGCGCACGTCTTCCAGCGCGTCCGCCGGCCACAGCGCGGCCAGCGTCGGCACCGTCGAGACGACCGTGATGCCCTGCGCGACCAGCCACGGGCCGAGGTCGACGCCGGTGCGCACCAGCGCGCGCGGCGCGGGCACCAGGCAGGCGCCGTGCCGCCAGGCCAGCCACATCTCTTCGCAGGAGGCGTCGAACGCGACGCTCAGCCCGGCCAGCACCCGGTCGCCGGGGCCGATCGGCTCGTCGGTCAGGAAAAGCTGTGCTTCGGCGTCCACGAAAGCCGCCGCCGAGGCGTGCGTGACCGCGACGCCCTTCGGCTTGCCGGTGGAGCCGGAGGTGAAGATGATCCACGCGTCGTCGGCCGGGCCGGGCTGCCCGGTGGCGCCGCTCGGCGTCGCGGCGACGGTGATCTCGCCGTCGGTGGCGATCGCCGCGACGCCTGCCTCGCCGAACACCAGCTCGGCGCGCTCGTCGGGGTCGTCGGCGTCGACCGGCACGTACGCCGCGCCGACCGACAGGGTCGCCAGGATCGCGATATACAGCTCGGCGGTGCCCGAGGAGATCCGGATGCCGACGCGGTCGCCGAGGCCGACGCCGTGCTCGCGCAGCTTGCGGGCGTACGCGTCGATCTCTTCGGTCAGCCTGCGGTAGCTCAGCGGGCCGGTGCCGTCGTCGAGCGCGGCGGCGTTCGGGTGCCGCTCCGCGGTCGCGGTGAGGATGTCCAGGAGGGTGCGCTCGGCGGCGGGCGCGGCGGTCTCGAACAGAGCGGGCGAGAGCGCGGCCTCGACGGCGAGAGTCAGGGCTTCGGTGCTGCCGGAATCGGCGGTCAGCGTCACCGGGCCGCCCCAGCGGCCGGGTGCGCTCCGGTATTCCGGAACGGGGCGGACACGGTCGAACTCTGGGCGCGCAAGCCCATCACTCACCTTTCGCGAGCGTCATTCGGGCCGGCCATCCGAATGAGGCGCCCGTAGCGACCGTCCACCTTACGCGGCGATCAAGCCCAGGTCGCGTCAGGGTAACGGCGGCGTGTCGGACATCACCGACCGCAGGCCAGGCAAGGGAATCCCGGTGCATCGGATACGCCGGGAATTCCCTTGCCGGGAAAGGAATCAGCGGTTGCGAGCCGCTTTTCCGCCCGCCTTCGGCTTCTGCTTCTTTTCGCGGACGCGCACATTCACCCGGACGGGACTGCCCGCGAAGCCGAACTGCTCGCGGAATTTCCGCTCGATGAACCGGCGGTACCCGGCCTCGAGGAACCCGGTGGTGAACAGCACCAGCGTCGGCGGGCGGATGCCCGCCTGCGTCGCGAACAGCACCTTCGGCTGCTTGCCCCCGCGCACCGGCGGCGGCGTGGCCGCGATGAGGTCGGACAGCCAGCCGTTGAGCTGACCGGTCGACACGCGCTGGTCCCACGAGGACAGCGCCGTGCGCAGGGCGGGCGCGAGCTTGCGCACCGCGCGCCCGGTGAGCGCGGAGACGTTGACCTTCTCCGCCCACGGCACCCGCACGAGGCCGCGGTCCAGCTCGCGCACCATCGCGTACCGGCGGTCCTCGTCGACCAGGTCCCACTTGTTGAACACGAGCACGCACGCGCGGCCCGCCTCGACCACCATCGTCAGCACCCGCAGGTCCTGTTCGGTCAGCGGTTCCGAGGCGTCCAGCAGCACGAGCGCGACCTCGGCCGCGTCGATCGCGGTCTTGGTGCGCAGGGAGGCGTAGTACTCCGCGCCGTCGGCGAAGTTCACGCGCTTGCGCAGGCCCGCGGTGTCCACGAACCGCCAGACCTCGCCGTCCAGCTCGACCAGCGAGTCGACCGGGTCGACCGTGGTGCCCGCGACCGAGTCGACCACCGAACGCTGCTCGCCGGAAAGCTTGTTGAGCAGGCTGGACTTGCCGACGTTCGGCTTGCCGACCAGCGCGACGCGGCGCGGCCCGGCGGTCACCGTGCCGGCTTCGCGCGGCGCTTCGGGCAGCGCGGCCATGATCGCGTCGAGCAGGTCGCCCGAGCTGCGCCCGTGCAGCGCGCTGACCGGGTGCGGTTCGCCGAGGCCCAGCGACCACAGCGACGCGGTGTCGGCCAGCAGCCGGTCGTCGTCCACCTTGTTCGCGGCCAGCAGGACCGGCTTCTTGGAACGGCGCAGCACGCGCGCGACGGCCTCGTCGGTGGCGGTGGCCCCGACCGTCGCGTCGATCACCAGCAGCACCGCGTCCGCGGTCTGCATGGCCATCTCGGCCTGCTGCGCGACCGAGGCCTGCAGGCCGGTGGCGTCGGGCTCCCAGCCGCCGGTGTCGACGAGCGTGAACCGGCGCCCGGCCCAGAACGCGTCGTAGGCGACGCGGTCGCGCGTCACGCCCGGCACGTCCTGCACGACCGCTTCCCGGCGGCCGAGGATGCGGTTGACCAGCGTGGACTTGCCCACGTTCGGCCGCCCGACCACGGCGAGCACCGGCTGCGCGGCGGCCGCCCGGCCGTCGGCCTCCTCGGCCTCGATCTTCGCGTCGAGCGCGGCGAACTCGGACTCGTCGGACCAGCTGCCGTCGACCTCGCCGAGACCGTCCACCGCACTGTCAGCGGCGGCGTCAAACCCTGTCATCGTTTCCCAACTTCACCTACGGCGTGGCGAACCCGTGTTCGCCGCGCCAGTCGTCCAAAGACTGCACGAGCGCCGCGAGCTGCGTGCGCAGCTCCTCGGTGCCCTGGTCGAGGCCCTTGCGGCCCGGACCGACCTTCAGCGCGAACGGCTCCCCGAAGAGGAGGTCCACGCGCGGGCGCCAGCGGCGCTTGCCGTCGGCGGGCTTGCGCGTCCCGCGGATCGCGATCGGCAGCACGGTGGCTCCCGAAGCGCGCACCAGCCACGCCGCTCCGCGCTCGGCGGCGCCGACGTCGCCCTCGCCGCGCGTGCCTTCCGGGAAGATCCCGACCGCCCCGCCCGCCTTGAGCACCCCGACCGCCGTGGTCAGCGGCGTCCGGTCGATCTCGCCCCGGCGGACCGGGATCTGGCCGATCGCCCGCAGGAACCGGCCTCCGATCCCTTTGAACAGCTCGGCCTTGGCCAAGAACGCGCTGCGGCGCGGAAGCATTCCGATCACCAGCTGCGGATCGACGTTCGAGCTGTGGTTCGCGATCACCACGAGCGGCCCGTCGGCGGGCACCCGGTCGCGGCCGTGCACCCGGATCCGGAACGCCGGACGCAGATAATACCGGCCCGCGGTCCGCCCGATGTCGAGCAGGAGGCCGTTCGCCCCCTCGGGGAGGGCCCCGCTCACCGGCTGACCCCGGCCTCGGCGGCGGCCGGTTCGGCCGGGCAGTCGCCGAGCAGCCCCCGCCCGCGGGCGAGTTCGGCCAGCGCGACGATCACCTGGTCGATGGTCAGCTCGGAGGTGTCCACCTGGACCGCGTCCCCGGCCGCGCGCAGCGGCGAGGCGGCGCGGGTGGAGTCGATCCGGTCGCGGCGCTCCACCGATTCGCGGGCGGATTCGACGCTCGAGGCCCGTCCCGCCGCGGAGTCCTGGGTGTTCCGCCGCGCGGCGCGGACCTCGGCCGAGGCGGTGAGGTAGATCTTGAGCGGCGCGTCCGGCGCGACGGTGGTGCCGATGTCCCGGCCCTCCACGACGATCCCGCCGTCGTCCTCGACCGCGTCGGCGATGATCCGGCGCTGGCGGGCGACGAGCACCTCGCGCACCTGCGGCACGGCCGACACCGGCGACACCGCGCCGGTCACCTCGGGGCCGCGGATCTCGGCCGCGACGTCCTCGCCGGCCAGCCGGATGTCCGGCCGCTCCGGGTCGGTGCCGAGCGAGAAGTCGACGTCGTGCGCGAGGGCGCCGACCGCGTGCTCGTCGGCGAGGTCGATCCCGGCGCGCAGCACGGCGAGCGTGACGACGCGGTACATCGCTCCGGTGTCGAGGTAGCGGGCGCTCAGCCGTCCGGCGAGCTTGCGCGCCACCGTGGTCTTGCCGGTTCCCGACGGGCCGTCCAGCGCGACCACCCCACGTAGGGCTCCCGTCACCGATGCTCTCCTCACGTTCGTCCCGCACACCCAGTCCGGTTCATTCTGCCCGTAGCCGGTCCCGGCACCTCAGGCGGTGTCCGCGGCGGAAATTCATGCGCCGCTAGACAAGCTAGCGCCGCTAAGTTAGCGTTGCACTTGTTCCTAGCGTTGCTAACTCCCTCGGAGGCTCCCCGTGCTGATCGCCGCTTACGTCCTCGCCGCCGTCCCCGTCCTCGGCATCATCTACGTCGGCTTCGGCTATCTGACCGCCCCGGCGAAAAGCGCCGCGACGTTCGGCCTGCGGGAAATCCCGACCGGATCGACGGCGTTCTTCGAGATCAAAGGGAACCGCGACATCGGCACCGGGCTGATCCTCGGCGTCGCGATGCTGGCGGGCAGCGCTCACCTGGCCGGCTGGCTGCTGCTGGCCGCGACCGTCATGCCGGTGTGCGACATGCTGATCATCCTGCGACACAAGGGGAAGAAGAGCATGGCCTACGGAGTGCACGGCGCGACCGCCGCGTTCATGGCCGCGACCTCGGTCCTGTTCCTGCTGGGCTGAACTCCGCGAATCGGACAATGAGTTACCGTGGCCGAGTGAACGTCGAAGTCACCCCTCTTCCCGGAATCGGTGTCCGCAAGGACTTCGCCACCCGCGCGGGCCGCCGCATCGGCGTCGTCACCCAGCGGGACGGCAAGATCGAGCTGATCGTCTCCAAATCCGACGATCCGGACGCCTGCCTCGCGTCGCTGCCGCTGACCGCGGACGAGGCGGGCGCGCTCTCGAACCTGCTCGGCGCGCCGCAACTGGTGGCGCAGCTGAACGAGGAGCACCGCGAGCTGCCGGGCATCAACACGAAGCAGCTGCCGATCACCGCGGACAGCCCGTTCGACGGCCGTTCGCTCGGCGACACCGCGATGCGCACGCGCACCAGCGTCTCGATCGTCGCGGTGATGCGGGCCGGGCAGGTGCACCCGTCGCCGACGCCGGACTTCCTCTTCACCGCGGGCGATCTGCTCGTCGTGGTCGGCACGTCCGAGGGACTGGAAGCCGCCGCCAAGATCCTCAAGCACGGCTGATGGACCACACCGCACTTTCGCTGATCGAACTCGGCGCGGTCTTCTTCGTGCTCGGCGCGCTGGGCAGGCTCGCCGGCCGGATCGGCCTCTCCCCCATCCCCCTCTATCTGCTCGGCGGCCTGTGCTTCGGCTCGGGCGGCCTGATCCCGCTCGCCGACATCGGCGATTTCGCCCACCTCGCCAGCGAAATCGGCGTGGTGCTGCTGCTTCTCCTGCTCGGCCTGGAGTACTCCGCGGCCGAACTGTTCACCGGCATGCGGCGGTCGTGGACCGCGGGCCTGGTGGACATCGTGCTCAACGCCGCACCCGGCGCGGCGGTCGCGCTGATCCTGGGCTGGGGCCCGATCGGCGCGATCGTCATGGCGGGCGTCACGTACATCTCGTCGTCCGGCATCATCGCGAAGGTCCTCGGCGACCTCGGCCGGCTCGGCAACCGCGAAACGCCGGTGGTGCTCTCGATCCTCGTGTTCGAGGACCTCGTAATGGCGCTGTACCTGCCGATCCTGACCGCGATTCTCGGCGGGGTGAGCCTGCTCGGCGGGCTGGAAGCCGTCGGCATTTCGCTGCTGGTAATCACGGTGGTGCTGGTGATCGCGCTGAAGTTCGGGCGGTATGTGTCGGCGCTGGTGGACAGCGACGACCGGGAAGTGTTCCTGCTCAAGATCCTCGGCGCCGCCCTGCTGGTGGCCGGGATCGCTTCGGCACTGCAGGTGTCGGCGGCGGTCGGGGCGTTCCTGCTGGGGATCGCGGTGTCGGGGTCTACCGCGCACAACGCGACCCGGCTGCTGGAACCGCTGCGGGATCTCTTTGCTGCGATGTTCTTCGTGGTGTTCGGGCTGAACACCAACCCGGCGTCGATCCCGCCGGTGCTCGGGTGGGCTGCGGCGCTTGCTGTGGTGACCACTTTGACGAAGGTGGCCACCGGCTGGTGGGCTGCCCGCAGGCAGAAAATCGGTCGACTCGGCCGCGCCCGTGCTGGAGCGGCTTTGGTTGCGCGGGGCGAGTTCTCGATCGTCATCGCCGGGTTGGCGGTCACCGCGGGAGCTGTCGACGGCGAGCTGGCCGCGCTCGCGACGGCTTACGTGCTGCTGATGGCGATCCTCGGGCCGACCGCGGCTCGGGTGGTCGAGCCGATCGCGAAAGCCTTCCAGCGCAAGGCAGCCGCGAAAGAAACCGTCACCGCCAGCTGAAGTCCGGGTGGGGACTCCGCGTGAACCAGAGTCCCCACCCGGCGTTTGTCAGCGCAGGTCGAACCGCGCCGCGGCCGGGACGTGCGCGAGCGGACCCGCCGGAGCGGATTCCGTCCGCGGACGCGCCGGAACCGTGCCGACCAGCGGGATCCGGGCCGAGGTCTTGGCCAGGTCGATGGTCAGCTTCGGCGGGTTCGCCGGTGCGGTGATGAAGTTGGCGTCCGTCCCGCCGATCACCAGTGCCAACCGGTGCCCGGCCGGGACGATGTGGTCGGTGCTCGCCAGGCGGAACGTCATCGTGTACGCCTTGCCCGGCGTCAGCCGCGCTTCGCGGCTCAGGGACTGGTAGTTCGCCAGGTCCGCCCAGCCTCGGCTGATGATCGTGTAGTCCACGTTCGTCGTGTCCGCGCTGGTCACCTTGTAGCAAGCGCTGTCGCCGTCGGTGCTCGAACCCCAGCACGTGCGGTCCGTGCCGGTCACGATTCCTTCGCCAGAGCCCGAGAAATTGCGGATCTTCGCGGGGCCGTAGTCCACCAGCATCGCCGACAGATGCGCGGTCGGAGTGCTCGGCGTGGCCGTCACGGTGATCGACGAGGTGCCCGAGACCTGCACCGGCGAAGAGAGCGCGCTAGTGCTGTAGAGGACGCGGTTCGGCGACGTGCCCGACGGGTTCGCCGCCCACTCGTTCTCGCCGATCTTCGGGTTGTCGGTGAACGACGCGCTGCCCCGGCCACCCGCGGTGCCGAGCGTGCCGACGCCAGCGGTACGGCCCGGCTGCGGGCGCAGCACCGTCGCCTTGGTGCCCGGCGCGGGGTAGGTCGCTTCGTTGACCCACTGGTCCGGCTGGCGTTCGACGGTCGCCTGCGGTTCCTTCTCGATGCCGTTGTCGATGCCCATCAGGTAGTGGTCGAACCACCGGTGCAGGGTGTCGACCCACTCGGTGCGGCGGTAGTCGAACGGGTCGACGTGGCCGGTCTGGGCGAGCCAGATCTTGCGCTGCACGCCCTTCGCGGCGAGCGCGTCCCACCATTGGCCGTAGTTGATCGGCATGACGTTCAGGTCGTTGACGCCGTGCGAAATGAACACGGAGGCGCGCACGTTCTTCGCATTCGCCACGTAATCGCGCTCCGCCCACAGCGGGCCGTAGTCGCCGTTCTCGGTCGCGCCCTCGGCGAGTTTCCGGTTCTGCGCCGAACAATCCTGGCCGCCGTTGCGCCGCTCGACGGTCTGCGCGAGCCCGTCCGGGTTGAAGCCGAACGACGCGCCGTCCGAGCGGTAATAGTCGTACCAGGAGCTGATCGCGGAGATCGGCACGATGGTCTTGAGTCCTTCGACGCCGGTCGAGGCGACGCCGTTGGCGATGGTGCCGTCGTAGGACTTGCCGATCATCCCGACGCCGCCGTCGCTCCAGCCCGCCGACATCTTCGTGCCGCCGGTTTTCGCGGTGTAGCCGGTCGCGCGGCCGTTCAGCCAGTCGACGACCTTCTTCGCCGACTGGACGTCCGAGTTGCCGCCGACGTCCACGCACCCGGTCGACCGGTTGGTGCCCGCGAGGTCCACGAGCACCACCGCGTACCCGCGCGGCACGAAGTAGTTGTCGTAGAACAGCGGGAAGCCGACCGGGCGGCCCTGCGCGTCGTACGTCTTGAACTGGGTTTCGTTGCCGCGCCCCACCGAGGAGTAGTACGGGCTGGCGTCCATGATCACCGGGATCTTCTTGCCCGCCTCGGCCGGTTCCTTCGGTCGCACGATGTCGGCGGCGACCCGGTCCGGCACGCCGTCCCCGTCGCCGTCCCGGCCGAGGTCGACCCACACCGTTTCGCGGATCGCCCCGGCGTAGTCGTACTGCGGCTCCGTGGCGGTTCTCGCCGGGGCGGCCGTCGCGGCCGCCGGCACCACCACTCCCGCGGCCAGCACCGCGGCGGCGCACAGCCCTGTCAGCACACGCATTCCCGTCGCCCTCCAGAGTCGTCGTCGGGTACCGACAACTCTGGTCGGGGCGCGGGGTCCGGCAGCAGGGCCGAAAGTGGGGAACCGGTCAGAGTCCCACGGTGCGGTACAGCGTGCCGACCTCGCCGCGGTTCAGCCTGCGGATCGTGCCCTGGCGCTGGTTGCCCAGCTGCACGTCGCCGACCGCGGTGCGCACCAGCTTGCGGACCGGGTGCCCGGTGGCCGCCATGAGCCTGCGCACGATGTGCTTGCGGCCCTCGTGGATCACCAGCTCGATCATGCTCCGGCCGGAATGCATGTCCTTGACCCGGAACTGGTCGACCTTCACGATCCCGTCCGGCAGCTCCCAGCCCGCGCGCAGCTCCTTGCCGAGCCCGCGCGGCACCAGCCCCTCGACCTCCGCGAAATACGTCTTGAGCACCCGGTACGACGGGTGCATCAGCCGGTGCCCGAGGTCGCCGTCGTTGGTCAGCAGCAGCAGGCCCTCGGTGTTCTCGTCGAGCCGCCCGACGTGCACGACGCCCGGGGTCTCCTCCCACCGGCCGCGCAGGTAGTCGCCGACGCACGGGCGGCCCCGGTCGTCCGACATCGTCGAGTGCACGCCCTTGGGCTTGTTGAACGCGAGGTACACGAGGTCGTCGCGGAGGTTGACCCGCGTGCCGTCGACGTGGATCACCGCCTCGTCCGGGTGCACGCGGCGGCCCAGTTCGGTGACGACCTCGCCGTCCACCTCCACCCGGCCGGCCGCGATCAGGTCCTCGGCGGCCCGGCGCGACGCCACGCCCGCCTGCGACAGGACCTTCTGCAGGCGGATGCCGTCGGGGTGTTGCTCAGATGTCATCGATGGTGTCCACTTCGGGTAGCAGCGGAGCGATCGGGGGCAGGTCGTTCAGCGACGACAGCCCCAGTCGCTCCAGGAACAGCTCGGTCGTCACGTACAGCGTGCCCGTGGTCTCCGGGTCGGTGCCCATCTCCTCGATGAGCCCCCGCGCCAGCAGGGTCCGGATCACGCCGTCCACGTTCACCCCGCGCACCGCCGCGACCCGGGCCCGGGTGACCGGCTGCCGGTACGCGATCACGGCGAGGCTCTCCAGCGCGGCCCTGGTCAGCTTCGACCGCTGGCCGTCCAGCAGGAGCTTCTCCACGAACGGGGCGTAGGTGTCCCTAGTGTAGAACCGCCACCCTTCGCCGACGCGCCGCAGGTCGATCCCGCTGGCCCGCTCGGTGAACTTCTGCGCCATCGTCCGCAGCGCGACGGTCACCCTGGCGACCGGCTGGTCCAGCGTTTCGGCGAGGGAATCCTCCGCGATCGGCGAGTCCACGACGAGCAGCAGCGCTTCGAGAGCGGCTTCGAGCGCCTCGTCCGACTCGACGCTCGGCAGGCCGCTGTCGACGGCGACCAGGCCTTCGTCGTCGGACGGCTCCGCGGCTTCGGGCTCCGGCTCGGATTCGGCTTCGGCGGATTCCGGCTCGGTTTCGGCAGGCTCCGGCGCTTCGGCTTCCGGCGCGGGTTCCGGCTCGACGGCCTCCACAGACTCCGCCTCGTTTTCCGGCTGCGGCGCGGTTTCCGGCTCAGTCTCGTCCGGCTCGACCGCAGCCTGTTCGGCCTCGACCTGAGCCTCTTCCGCCGGAGCGTCCGGCGCCGCCGGAGTCTCCTCCCGCTCCGGTGCGCGGTCGTCTTCGGTGCTCACCCGTATTCCTCCTCATCGGCCGCCGCGCGGTCGTGCTCGGCGGCGACGGACGCCTCGGCCACGCTGCCGCCGGTCCAGCGGACGTGCAGTTCCGCCAATGCCTCCAGCTGGTCGAACTGCACCGACGACTCGCGGTACAGCTCCAGCAGCGCGAGGAACCGCGCCACGACCTCGACCGTGTGCTCGCAGTCCGAGGTCAGTTCCTTGAACGTCGCCTGCCCGGCCTCGGCGAGCTTCAGCCGCAGCAGCGCGGCGTGCTCGCGCACGGACACCCGGCCCATGTGGATGTGCGCGATCGACACCTGCGGCGGCGGTTTCGGCCGGAACACCGCGACCGCGATCTCCGCGAACCGCTCCGGCGTGACGCCGAGCATCACCTCCGGCAGCAGCCCGAGGTACCGCTCCTCCAGCGCCACCGACCGCGGGTACCGCCGCAGCGCGCCTTCCTCCAGCTCGCCGAACAGCGCGGCCACCTGCTTGTACGCGCGGTACTGCAGCATCCGCGCGAACAGCACGTCGCGGGCTTCCAGCAGCGCGAGGTCGTCCTCGTTCTCGACCTCGGCCGCAGGCAGCAGCCGGGCGGCCTTGAGGTCGAGCAGGGTCGCCGCGATCACCAGGAACTCGGTGGTCTCGTCGAGGTTCCAGTCCGGGCCGAGGGCGCGGGTGTAGGCGATGAAGTCGTCAGTGACGGTGTGCAGCGCGACCTCGGTGACGTCCAGCTGATGCTGCGAGATCAGCTGCAGCAGCAGGTCGAACGGGCCCTCGAAGTTCTGCAGCCGCACCTTGAACTTCGAGGACCCCTCGTCGGCCGCGTATCCCTCGGGGATGGTGCCGCCGTGCACCGTCTCGTGCACGGCCGGAGCCTCGGCGGGCCCGGGGGCTTCCGGAGCGTCGGTCTCCTCCGGAGCCTCCGCGGCCGCCGTGCTTTCCGGAGCCGCGGCGCCGGGTTCCTCCGTGCCGCGCGTGCTTTCGGTGGCTGCCGCTTCCGGCTCCGGCAGCTCGGCCGATGCCGGTTCGTCCATCAGCCCTCGGTTCCGCCGTCCTCGCCGTTCGCCCGCAATCGCTGCACCAGCACGGAGTCCTCGCCGCGCTGGTCGAAGTCGGCGAGCAGCACGGCGACCGCCTCGCGGACCAGCCTGCCGCGGTCGACGACCAGGTCGTGCTTGGCGCGCAGGTTCAGCCGGGCCTGCTCCATCGCGAGCAGTTCCTCGCCGGAGACGTACACGGTGATCTTCGCGTCGTGCTTGGTGCGCCCGGACCCGCTGCGCGCCGCGTTGCGGGCCAGCTGGTCGGCGTCCGCCGGAGCGCTCGGCTTGCGCGGCGGGGCCACCGGTTCCGCCGGAGCGGGCACGGCGGGACGTTCGAGCGCGGGGGTCGCCGGACTGGAGGTGAGGCGGAAGAGCTCCGACGCTCCGGGCAGGGAAGCGCGCCTGCTCACCGAGCGATCACCTCGCGGGCCAGCGCGCGGTAAGCCGCGGCGCCGGCGGACTTGGGGGCCCAGGTCGTGATGGGCTCGCCCGCGACCGTCGTCTCGGGGAACCGCACGGTGCGGTTGATCACCGTGTCGAACACGGTGTCGCCGAATGCCTCGACCACGCGAGCCATGACCTCCTTCGAGTGCAGGGTTCTCGGGTCGTACATCGTGGCGAGAATCCCCGTGATGTCCAGTTTGGGGTTGAGGCGTTCCTGCACCTTCTCGATCGTGTCGATCAGGAGCGCGACGCCTCGCAGACTGAAGAACTCGCACTCCAGGGGGATGATCACACCGTCCGCGGCGGTCAATGCGTTCACCGTCAACAGGCCGAGCGAGGGCTGGCAGTCGACAAGAACATAGTCGTAGTCGTTCATCACCGGACGAAGGACCCGTAACAACGTGTGCTCGCGCCCTACCTCTGCGACGAGCTGGACCTCCGCCGCGGACAGGTCGATGTTGCTCGGCAGCAGGTCAACGCCGTCGACGCGGGTTTTGCGGAGCACGTCCTCGATCTGCACCGAGCGCTCCATGATGACGTTGTAGACCGTCTGGTCCAGTTCGTGCGGCTGGATGCCGAGCCCGACCGACAGCGCGCCTTGCGGGTCGAAGTCGACCAGCAGCACCCGGCGGCCGCATTCGGCGAGCGCGGCGCCGAGGTTGATCGTGGACGTGGTCTTGCCGACCCCGCCCTTCTGGTTGCACATGGCGAGCACCTTCGCCGGGCCGTGCCGCTCGAGCGGCGGCGGCTCGGGGATCTCGCGCAGCGGGCGCCCGGTCGGCCCGATCCCGCTCTCCGCGCGCTCCTTCGCCCGCATCCGGGCGCGTTCGGCGCGGGTCAGCGGCCGTTCCGGCTCGTCGCCCTCGTGGTCCGCCGGCGTGGCGATCCGCGCGTGCTCGAGGTTCGCCGCGGCCGAACCGGAGGACCCGGAAGACACAGCGGGCCCGGACGACGCAGCGGGCCCGGCGGACACTGCCGGCCCAGCTGGCCCGGCGGGCGCTGCCGGGTCCTCCGGCTGGTTCGGAGTCGGTGTCGACATGGCGCGAAAGCTCCTTGTTCGGCGGGGTCTCCGGCAGCCTATGCGGATTTCCGGAGCACCGGCAAAGCGCCGCGCCGGGCCGCACGGGCCGAGTCACCGCAGCGTGGGAAGGCCCTGAGGCGGTTCGGACGTTCAGCCCAGCGCGCGCGGATGCGCGGTGGCGTAGACCTCTCGCAGCGTCGTGACCGTGACGAGCGTGTACACCTGGGTCGTGGTCACCGAGGCGTGGCCGAGCAGTTCCTGCACCACGCGGACGTCCGCGCCGCCCTCGAGCAGGTGGGTCGCGAACGAGTGGCGCAGGGTGTGCGGCGACACCGCGGCGGTGATCCCGGCCCGCTCGGCGGTGTCCTTGAGCACCTGCCACGCGCTTTGCCGGGACAGCCGGCTGCCGCGGGCGTTGAGGAAGATCGCGGACGTGCCCCGGCCGTTCGCGGCGAGCGCGGGACGGGCGCGGACCAGGTACGCGTCGAGTGCTTCCAATGCGGGACGGCCGATCGGCACCAGCCGTTGCTTGCCGCCCTTGCCGTCGAGCAGGACGGTGCGCTCGGTCTCGTCCACATCGTCCACGTCGAGCCCGACGGCCTCGGAGATCCGGGCTCCGGTCGAGTAGAGCAGTTCCAGCAGCGCACGGTCGCGCAAGGCGCGTTCGCCGTCCGGCGGCGGGGTGTCGAGCAGCTTCAGGACGTCCGCGACCGGCAACGCCTTGGGCAGCCGTTTCGCCGCGGCCGGCGGGCGGACGTCGCGGGCCGGGTCGTGTTCGGTGAGCCCGTCGGCGTGCGCGAACTTGTGCAGCCCGCGCACCGCGACGAGCGCCCGCGCGGCCGACGACGCCGCCAGCGGCTGGTGTTCTTCGTCGCCCTCGCGCAGCGCCGCTCCGAATGACGTGACATGCGCGGGCGTGACCTCGGTCAGCCGCACGATCCCCGCCGCTTCCAGATGGGCGGCGTAGCGGCGGAGGTCACGCGAGTAGCTGTCGAGGGTGTTGCGGGCGGTGCCGCGTTCGACGACGAGATGGTCGAGGTACGTGGCGATCGCGCCCCGCACCTCGACTCTCGCGTCATTCACGCCGCCACTCTAGGACGGCACACCGACAGAACCCGGAAATTCAGCCCTCGGCCAGTCGGCGAGCGAACCGCGTCGGCCGGTCCTGCCACGGCGCGTCGGCCGGGCGCGTCTCCGCCGCCCCGGTCAGCACCGCGTGCGCCGACAGCACGCCCGAGACGGTCGCGCCGTTGACCAGCTCGCCCGCCAGCGCCATCCGGACCGCCTCGGCGAGCGGGAACTTCCGCACCACCAGGTCGGCCTCCTCGTCGCCGAGCACCTCGCGGTCCACTTCGGACAGATCGCGCGCGAGGAAGACGCGCACCACCTCGTCGGTGAACCCGGGCGAGGCCGCGACGTCGACCAGGGTGTCCCAGCGGGCCGCCGCCAGCCCGGATTCCTCGGCCAGCTCGCGCTTCGCCGCCTCGACCGGCTCCTCCCCCGGCTTGTCGATCAGCCCGGCGGGCAGCTCCCACAGCCTGCGCCCGAGCGGATGCCGGTACTGGTGCACGAGCGTGACGTTGTCCTCGCTGTCCAGCGCCGCGATCACCACCGCGCCGAGGTGTTCGACCACCTCGCGCTTGGCGGTTTCCCCGCCGGGCATCACGACGTCGTCGACCCGGAGGCCGACGACGCGTCCCACGTGGACGACCGTGCTGCCGGCGACGGAGAACTCGTGCGTGCCGGGCGCGCTCACCGAGCCGCCACGGGCGTTTCGGGGAGTTCGACCGGGAGCCGCTCGGCGACCTTGCGGTCCACGACGGCCTTCACGAACGCGCTGAACAGCGGGTGCGGCCGGGTCGGGCGGCTCTTCAGCTCGGGGTGCGCCTGGGTGCCCACGAAGAACGGGTGCTTGTCCGCGGGCAGTTCGACGAACTCGACGAGCCGGTCGTCCGGCGAGGTGCCGGAGAACACCAGTCCCGCGTCGCCGATCTGCTTGCGGTAGGCGTTGTTCACCTCGTAGCGGTGGCGGTGGCGCTCGGACACCTCGGTGGTGCCGTACGCCTTGGCGACCTGCGAACCCGCCTTGAGCTTCGCCGGGTACGCGCCGAGCCGCATCGTGCCGCCCATGTCGCGCTCGCCCGCGACGACGTCGCGCTGGTCGGCCATGGTCGAGATCACCGCGTGCTGGGTGTCCTCGTCGAACTCGGCCGAGTTCGCGCCCTCGATGCCCGCGAGGTTCCGCGCGCTCTCGATGACCATGCACTGCAGGCCGAGGCACAGCCCGAGCAGCGGGACGCCGTGCGTGCGCGCGTAGTGGATCGCGCCGACCTTGCCCTCGATGCCGCGGATGCCGAACCCGCCGGGGATCAGCACACCGTCCACATCGGACAGCACGGACGCCGCGCCGGATTCGGTCTGCGCGTCGTCCGAGGCGACCCAGACGATCTCGACCTTGGCGCGGTGCGCGAACCCGCCCGCGCGCAGCGCCTCGGTGACCGAGAGGTACGCGTCCGGCAGGTCGATGTACTTGCCCACCACCGCGACCCGGACGATCTCGCTCGGGTTGTGCACGCGGTCGAGCAGGTCGCCCCACACCGTCCAGTCGACGTCCCGGAACGGCAGGCCCAGCCGGCGCACCACGTACGCGTCGAGCGCCTCGCCGTGCAGCACCTTCGGGATGTCGTAGATCGAGCGCGCGTCCGGGCAGGCGATGACCGCCTCGGTGTCGACGTCGCACATCAGGCCGATCTTGCGCTTGAGGTCGTCCGGGATCTCCCGGTCCGCGCGGCACACCAGCGCGTCCGGCTGGATGCCGATGTTGCGCAGCGCGGCGACCGAGTGCTGGGTCGGCTTGGTCTTGAGCTCGCCCGAGGGGGCGAGGTACGGCACCAGCGACACGTGCAGGAAGAAGCACTGGTCGCGGCCGACGTCGTGGCGCACCTGGCGGCACGCCTCGAGGAACGGCAGCGACTCGATGTCGCCGACCGTGCCGCCGACCTCGGTGATCACCACGTCCGGCGCGACGCCGTTCTCGTCCGGCCCGGCCGCGGCGGTGATCCGCGCCTTGATCTCGTCGGTGATGTGCGGGATCACCTGGACGGTGTCGCCGAGGTACTCGCCGCGGCGTTCCTTGGCGATCACCTCCGAGTACACCTGTCCGGTGGTGACGTTCGCCTTGCCGTCGAGAGAGCGGTCGAGGAAGCGCTCGTAGTGCCCGATGTCGAGATCGGTCTCGGCGCCGTCGTCGGTGACGAACACCTCGCCGTGCTGGAACGGGTTCATCGTCCCGGGGTCGACATTGAGGTACGGGTCGAGCTTCTGCATCGTGACGCGAAGTCCGCGCGAAGTGAGCAGCTGTCCGAGGCTGGACGCCGTCAGACCCTTACCCAGAGAGGAGGCAACGCCTCCGGTGACAAAGACATACTTGGTAGCCCGCGACTGAAGTCCCACGGGCCGCCAGCATATCCCACTCCCGGCAGATCGCTCGCCGACGCCTCTTCCCGGCGCGGCGGAATCGGTTCACCCGCGCCGCGCTAGGCTGCGCGCGTGCCGAACATCCGCGATGACCACTGGACCGCCCCCGTCGCGGGCGCCTCGCTGGACGCCGCGGTGCGCGTCCCCGGATCGAAGTCCATCACCAACCGGGCCTACGTGCTCGCCGCGCTCGCGAGCGCCCCCACGCGGGTGCGCCATCCGCTCGATTCGCGCGACACCCGGCTGATGCTGGCCGCGCTCGCCTCGCTGGGCGCGCTTTCCGAAGAGACCATCGACGGCTTCCTCGTCCACCCGCTGGGCACTATCAGCGGCCGCGGCGACGAAGCGACCGTCACCCTCGGCAACGCCGGGACTGTCGCCCGCTTCACGCCCGCGCTCGCCACGCTCGGCGACGCCTCGGTGCAGTTCGACGGCGACGACGCGATCCGCCGCCGCCCGATCGACCCGCTGCTGGCCGCGTTGCGCAAGCTCGGCGCGCGGATCGACGACGGCGGACGCGGCGCGCCGCCGTTCACCGTGCACGGCACCGGCGGGCTGCGCGGCGGCCGGGTGGACCTCGATTCGTCGGCCTCCAGCCAGTTCCTGTCCGCGCTGCTGCTCGCCGGTCCGGCGTTCGAGCGGGGCGTGACGGTGCGGCTGGTCGGCGGTGCCCCGCCGAGCGAACCGCACATCGCGATGACGCTGGACATGCTGCGCCGGTTCGGGGCCACAGTGGAGCGTTCCGGCACGGAATTCCACGTGGAGCCGGCGATACTGTCGTGCCCGGAGTACGTCGTGGAGCCGGATCTCTCCACCGCGGCCCCGTTCGTGGCCGCCGCGGTGGTCGGCGGCGGGACGGTCCGGGTGCACGGCTGGCCGAAGCAGACCACGCAGCCGGGCGACTGGCTGCGCGGCCTGGTGACCGAACTGGGCGCGAAAGCGACGCTGGACGACGACGGCCTGGTCGTCACCGGCGGCGGCGCGTTCCCCGGCATCGACCTCGACCTGCACGAGGTCGGCGAGCTGACCCCGGTCATCGCGGCGATGCTGTGCTTCGCCGAGAGCCCGTCGAGCATCACCGGCGTCGCGCACCTGCGCGGCCACGAGACCGACCGGCTCACCGCGCTGGCGACCGAACTGTCCGGCCTGGGCGCGGGCGTCACCGAACTCGAGGACGGCCTGGAAATCACTCCCGCCCCGATGCACGGCGGCGTTTTCCACACCTACGAAGACCACCGGCTGGTGATGGCGGCGGCGGTGCTGGGGCTGCGCGTGCCCGGCGTGCTGGTCGAGAACCCGGACACGGTCGGCAAGACGTTCCCGAAGTTCGTCGAGACATGGAGCGACGCCGTCAGCTGAGCAACCGGCGGATCTCCTCCACCACCGCCTCGGGTTCAGTGACCGGCACCAGATGCCCGGACTTCTCCGCGATCCGATGCCGTCCCCGCGGCGACGCCCGTTGCGCGTGCGCGGCATTCGCCTCCGCGCGCATCGCCGCGTTCATCCCGTCCCCGGCCCGGCCGCCGGACACGACCGTCACCGGACAACCGCTCGACGCGGGCGGATTCGTCCGCCAGGCTTCCAGTTCGTCGAGGAAGGTCCGCGCCTGCTCGGCTTGGGTGCGCAACACCTGCGGCGTAAAGCCTTCCCGCACCAGATCGCGCCGGACGTCTTCGGGCGCGGCCCGCAGCATGGGGCGGTACAAGAACTTCAGCAATCCGGTCGCCGCGAGGACCCGGCCGGTGCGCAGCAGCTTCCGTTCGAGGCTGCGGAATCGCGGCGAGAACAGCACTTCCGCCGCCTCGTCGGTCGGGTCGACCAGGACCAGCCCCGACACCTGAGCGGAAGTCCGGGACGCGGCGAGCCGCACGATCGGTCCCCCGGCGCTGTGCCCGACGAGCACGTACGGCCCCGGCCCGAAGTGGCTCAGGACGTCCACGAGATCGTCGGCCATCCGGTCCAGCGTGCGCCCGGCCGGATCCGGCGCGCTGCGGCCGAGCCCGGACCGGTCGTACACCACTGCCCGCGCGAACTCGCCGACCAGCGGCTGCACGAGCCCCCACGACGACCGGCTCGCCGCCGCGCCCGCCTCGAACACCACCGTCGGCGCGTTCTCCGGGCCGCGCAGCACCATCGCGTACAGCCGTCGGCCGTCCTTGGCGGACACCCACTCCGGCTCGCCCTGCACGTGCGCCACCAGCGACCCCCTCGCTTCAAATTAGGGTCACCTTACTAGCCCGCGGGACGCTCGTCCCGCTCGTCGTCCCCGAAGAGGTCGCGCAACGTCACCGCGCGGTTGACCCGGACGTGCTCGGCGGCGTACTCGCGCGCCCGCTCCACGTCGCCGGACCCGATGGCGTCCACCAGGCGGCGGTGCTCGTCCAGCAGTTCGCCCCAGTGCTCGTTCTGGCTGGTCAGCCACCGCAGCTGGCCTTCGAGCGGATGCAGCATCGTGGTGAGCAGCCGGTTGCCCGCGATGGCGATGATCTCGTCGTGCAGCCTGCTGTTGACCTCCGAAATCCGCGCGCCGTCGCCGCCCTGGGTGACCCGCGCGGACTCGGCGAGCAGCCGCTCCAGCCGGCGCATCTCCGGCTTCCCGGCCCGTTCCGCGGCACGCGCGGCGGCGAGGCTCTCCAGCGCCTCCCGGACGTCGAACAGCTCCTCGACGTCCACGCGCGCCAGCTGCCGCACCACCACCCGCCGGGGCGAGGGCACGACCACGAACCCCTCGGATTCCAGGCTGCGGATCGCCTCGCGCACCGGCACCCGCGAGACCCCGAGATCGTCGGCCAGTTCGCGCTCGACCAGCCGGTCCCCCGGCTTCAGCCGCCCGGTCAGGATCCGCTCCCGCAGCTCGTCGAGCACCCGGGCACGCGTCGCCGCGAGCGGCTGCCGCTCCTCCGTGGCGCCCACCTGACCCCCTCTCGCCGACACCGGCCATTCGCGAGTTTATCGGGCAGAGGGTTGACTCAGCAGACCTGCGGCGCGATATTTGGGATCCCAAGTTTGGGATCCCAAAGCTGCCGGCACGTCGACCGGAGGTCTGCAATGACGCACGCCCCGTCCACCGAAACCAGCGCGGACGTCCAGCCGAAACCCGACCCGCGGCTGTGGAACGAGGACCTGGCGCCCGCCGAGGAGCGGCGCTGGAAGGTCTACGACATCTTCGCGCTCTGGATGTCGGACGTGCACAACCTCGGCAACTACACCTTCGCGGCCGGCCTGTTCGTGCTCGGCCTGTCCGCCTGGCAGGTGTTCACCGCGCTGCTGTTCGGGTTCGTGATCATCTTCTTCGGGATGAACCTGATGGGCCGGATCGGGCAGCGCACCGGCGTCCCGTTCCCGGTGGTCGCGCGGATCAGCTTCGGCACGTTCGGCGCGAACCTGCCCGCGCTGATCCGCGCCGTGATCGCGATCTTCTGGTACGGCATCCAGACCTACCTCGCGAGCGTCGCGATCACCCTGCTCGTGCTGGCGATCGATCCCGGCCTGAAACCGCTGACCGAGCATAGTTTCCTCGGCCTGCACGCGCTCGGCTGGATGTGCTTCGTGGCGCTGTGGCTGGTGCAGGCGTTCGTGCTGACCCGCGGCATGGAGGCGGTGCGCAAGTTCCAGGACTGGTGCGGCCCGCTGATCTGGATCGTGATGATCGCGCTCGCGGTGTGGATCCTCGCCGCGAGCCACTGGCACATCTCGTTCACCAGCAGCCCGCGGCGGCTGTCCGGCGGCGAGCAGGTGCGGCAGTGGTTCGGCGCGGCCGGGCTGATCCTGTCCACCTACGGCACGCTGATGCTCAACTTCTGCGACTTCTCCCGCAACGCCCCGGACCAGAAAACGGTGCGGCGCGGCAACTTCTGGGGCCTCCCGGTGAACTCGACGGCGTTCGCGCTGCTGTCGGTGATCGTCACCGCGGGCAGCCTCCAGGTGTTCGGCGAGGCGATCACCGACCCGGCCGAACTGCTCGCCCGCGTGCACAACACCCCGGTGCTGATCATCGGCGCGCTCACCTTCGCCATCGCCACCATGGGCGTCAACATCGTCGCGAACTTCGTCTCCCCCGCCTACGACCTGGCCAACATCTGGCCCAAGCGGATCTCGTTCACCGTCGGCGGGATGATCAGCGCCGTCGCCGCGCTGTGCGTGCTGCCGTGGAAGCTGTACTCGTCGCCGGTGGTGGTCAACTACTTCCTCGGCGGGCTCGGCGCGTTCCTCGGGCCGCTGTTCGGGATCATGATCGTCGACTACTACCTGATCCGCCGCGGCAAGGTGGACGTCGAGCAATTGTTCGTGCGCGACGGCAAGTACCCCAAGGTGAATCCGCGCGCGATGGCGGCCTTCTTCCCGTGCGCGGTGCTGTCCGCGGTGATCGCGCTGGTGCCGTTCTTCGCGCCAGCCGCGCCGTACTCGTGGTTCCTCGGCACCGCCAGCGCCGGACTGCTCTACTACGCCGTTTCGTACCGCCAGCGGAGGGCTTGATGCGGATCCTCGTCACCAACTGCAACACCACCGAGGCCATGACGAAGGAGATCGAGACCGGGGCGCGGGCGGCGGCCAGCCCCGGCACCGAGATCGTCGCCCTGACGCCGAAGTGGGGCCCGGAATCGGCGGAGGGCTGGCTGGACAGCTTCCTGTCCGCCGCCGCGGTGCTGGACCTGTTGCGCACCACCGGGGAAACGTTCGACGCGGTCGTCCTCGCCGGTTTCGGCGAGCACGGCCGCGAGGGCGCGCGGGAACTGCTGGACGTGCCGGTGGTCGACATCACCGAGGCCGCGGCGCATCTCGCCGGGCTGCTCGGCCGCCGGTACGGCGTGGTGACGACGCTGGACCGCACGTGCGGGCTGATCGAGGACAGCCTGCACTCGGCCGGAGTGGCCGCCAACTGCGTCGCAGTCGTCGGCACAGGCTTGAGCGTGCTGGAGCTGCGCGACGAGGAACGCACGGAATCCGCGCTGCTCACCGCGGGGTTGCGGGCGCGCGACGCGGGCGCCGAAGTGCTCGTGCTCGGCTGCGCCGGGATGACCGGGCTGGACCGCAAGATGTCGGCGATGCTCGACGTCCCGGTGGTCGACGGCGTCGCCGCCGCGGTCCGGCTCGCGGAATCCCTGGTGGCACTGGGATTGCGCACCAGCCGGGCCGGTTCCTACGCGCGGCCGCTCGACAAGCACCGCACCTGGCCGGGCTGACCGCTCAGCCGCGCACCGGCACCCGGGCGCGCCCGGTCAGCGCCTTGCTCCACGGCAGCCGCCGGAGCACCTCGACGATCGCGAAGGTCAGCGCGACCGTCGCCGGGTACGCCACCAGCGTCGTCCACGGCGCGCCGTAGCGGTCGCCGACGAAGACGAACAGCGGGTCCAGCACCGCGATCGCGATCGGGTGGGTCAGGAACACCGCGAACGACCGGTTCACCGCCCAGGACACGAACCTCCCGCCGCGCTGCCTGCTCTCCGCCCAGCGCGCGCCCGCGAGGTAGATGCCGGCGATCACCGCGACGAACCACGGGATCAGGTATGGGCGGAAAGCGTCCGACGCCATCTCCGGCCACTCTCCGAAGTGGACACTCACGAAGTATCCGGTCTCCGCGATCGCGAGCCCGCCCGCCATCGCCAGCAGGACCCAGCGCGTGTGCGTGCGCAGCCAGGCGTGCACCGCCTCGAAATGCAGCGCCGCCGCGGCACCGAGCAGCATGTAGAACTGGTAGACGAGGAAGGTCGCGAAGAACTTGCTGACGAACACGTAGCCCAGCGCGGCGGGCGGGTAGCTCATGAAGATCGCGACCGCGACCTGGATCGCGCCGGAGACCGCCAGCACGGTCCACGGACGGCGGCGGATCAGGTCGAACATCTTGGCCAGCAGCGGGAACAGCAGGTACACCTGCAGCGTCACCAGCATGAAATACATGTGGTACCAGGCGTTCCCGGTGAGCAGGTCCAGCCCGAGCGTGCGCAGCTGCGCGCCGACCGACCCGAACGGCTGGCCCGAGGTGATCAGCGTGTAGACCCGGTAGATGACCGTCCAGGTCACGTAGGGAATGGCGACCAGCGGAAACCGCCTGCGCCAGAACTTCCCGGTCTGCACCGGCCGGTCCCGGTAGCCGAACACGAGCACGAACGCGGTCAGCGCGAAGAACGCCTCGCGGGTCAGGTGCAGCGGGGTCTGGATCGCGTCGGCGACGACGTCCTGCGGAAAGGTCGTGGAGCCGACCACGTGGATGAGGATGACCAAGGCGAACGTGACGACCCGGTACAAATCGAGCTGACGCAGGTGCGGCGATCTGGCGGGCGCCGGCTCGTCGGAACGGACGAGCGGGATCTCGGTAGTGGTCATCGTTCGGCCGTGCTCCCGGGGTCGTTGGCGCTCATGGTGCCAGGCTCTCGTGCGCAGCTGTGAACCACCCATGATCTTCCTGAGACCCGCCTGATGCCGGACGGGACGGGTGTCGGATCAGCCACACCCGTACGGGTGAACCGGAACCCCGCGGTGGTCCGGACCACTCGCCCCGCTTGGAACAGGCCGTTCGTCGGGCCTTTCCGGACACTTCACCACAAAACGCCCAGGCGCGGAAATTGGTCTAGTCCACAGTATTGACTCCGG
This sequence comes from Amycolatopsis sp. CFH S0740, assembly GCF_004522315.1. Lineage (NCBI taxonomy): Bacteria > Bacillati > Actinomycetota > Actinomycetes > Pseudonocardiales > Pseudonocardiaceae > Amycolatopsis > Amycolatopsis sp. CFH S0740. The sequence goes on from NZ_SDLS01000030.1 coordinate 106,964, forward strand.
CTGTGCCCTGGTTCACATTCGACTACGGGCCGGCCCCCGCTCCTGCAGTGATCACCCGACGTCCGACGCTTGCCGCGCATTCCGGTGCGGCGGGCGGACTTCGCTTGTGCGAGGGAGAACCCTTATGCCCCACCGGACCTTGAGACCGCTGGCCGTGGCCTGCGCCGCCCTGGCCGCCGTGGTCGTGGCCGGTCTCGCCATCCTGGCCCGGCCCGCCCCGGCCACCGCGACGCCCGCGCCCTCCTCGGGAGGCCTGCGCATCGCCTACTTCGACCAATGGAGCATCTACCAGAACGCCTACTACCTCAAGAACGTCGACAAGATCGCCGACAACATCGACTACCTGCTCTACGACTTCGAGAACATCGACCCGAACAACCTCACCTGCTTCGAGACGACCAAGGCGACCACCCCCGACCCGGGCGGCGAGGACGACCCGAACGCGGGCGACGGCGCGGGCGACCAGTTCGCCGACTACCAGAAGTCGTTCGGCTCGGACATCAGCGTCGACGGCACCGCCGACACCTACAACATGCCGATCGTCGGCAACTTCCACCAGCTGCAGGAACTCAAGGCCCGGCACCCGAAGCTGAAGGTGCTGCTGTCGCTCGGCGGCTGGACCTACTCGAAGTACTTCTCCGACGCCGCGGCCACGGACGCCTCCCGCAAGAAGTTCGTGAGCTCCTGCATCGACATGTTCATCAAGGGCAACATCCCGAACGCGGGCGGCTTCGGCGGCCCCGGCACCGCCGCGAACATCTTCGACGGGTTCGACATCGACTGGGAGTACCCGGCGCACCCCGGCGGCCACACGGGCAACCACTACAGCCCCAACGACACCCAGAACTTCACCTCGCTGCTCGCCGAGTTCCGCGGCCAGCTGGACGCGCTGGGCAAGCACTACGCGCTCTCGGCCGCCCTGCCCGGCGGCCAGGACAAGATCGCGAAGATCCAGACCGACAAGATCCACCAGTACATGGACTTCGCGGACCCGATGACGTACGACATGCACGGCGCGTGGGACAAGACCGGTCCGACGAACTTCCAGGACCCGCTCTACCCCTCGCCGAACGACCCGTCGACGCCCATTCCTCCGGGCACCGAGAAATACACCATCGACCAGGTGATGAAGGCGTACACGCAAGGAGATCCGGCGTACGGCATCCCCGGCGGGTTCCCGGCCTCGAAGCTGACCCTGGGCATCCCGTTCTACTACCGCGGCTGGACCGGCGTCCCGGCCGGCTCGAACCACGGGCTCTACCAGACGGCGACCGGTCCGTCCGCTCCGCATCCGTTGAGCGGCAACGTGCCCGGCGTCGCGATGTACAAGGAACTCACCGGCGTGGTCGACAACCCGGCGACCACGTTCTGGGACCCGACAACGCAATCCGCGTGGTTCTACGACGGGACGAGCTTCTACGGCGGTTCGTCCAAGCAGTCGATCAAGGCGCGCACCGATTACATCCATTGCAACGGCCTCGGCGGCGCGATGATGTTCTCGCTCTACGACCTCGACCCCGATTCGACGCTGTTCCACGCCGTGGTGGACGGGCTCGCCGCGCCGACGGAGGGCTGCTCCGGCCCGCCGCCGACCACCTCCACGACGCCCACCACTCCCACTACGCCGACCACCCCCACGACCCCGACCACGCCCACCACTCCCACTACTCCGCCGGGCGGCCAGTGCACCGCGGCCGCCTGGGATTCGGGCAAGGTCTACAACGGCGGCGCGGTCGTGTCGTACAACAACCACACCTGGACGGCGAAGTGGTGGACGCAGGGCGAGCAGCCCGGCACCTCGGACGTCTGGTCGGACAACGGAGCCTGCTCCGGCAGCGGCGGTCCCACGACCGCGTGCCCGGCGGCGTGGAACACCTCCCAGTCCTACAACGCCGGCGCGGTCGTGTCCTACAACGGCCATCGCTGGTCCGCCAAGTGGTGGACGCGAGGCGAAACGCCCGGCAGCGCAGCGGTCTGGGCCGACAACGGCACCTGCTGACCCCGCAGCAGGCGCGTGAATGACGGCGGCGCCGGGTTCTCCACCCCGACAGGAGACCCGGCGCCGCCGCCTTGCCTGTGCTGGTTTTCCCGCCCCGAAGGGAAACCGCCGCGTTGTCCGCGAACACAGTCGGCGGCGGTACCGGATTTCCTCGCCCACGAAGGGAATCCGGTGCCGCCGCCGACTGGTGTGCGGGAGGCGAAAAGTCTCAGTTCCCCGAAGCGGTCACGCCCGGCGCGATCGCCTGCGCGTTGCCCGCGATGCCGTACCGTCCCGAACCGCCGTTGAGCTGTTCCTGCAACGCCAGGATCGTCGCGACCCGGCCCGCGGCCGAATCCGCGTTGTCCACAGTGGACAGAATCGACGTGGCCGAGGTGTCCGCGCGCACCACCCCGATCGGGCCGGAGCCGCCCGCCGAACCCGGGTCCCCGGCGAGCACCGTGCCCGCGCCGGAACGGTCCATCTGCGCGGCGAACCGCGCGATCGTCGCGGCCCGGTCCCCCGCGCCGTCGCCGGTCTGCTGGGCTCCGGTCAGCACGATCGCCAGCTGCGCGGGCTGCACGCCCTGGCTCGGCTTCACGAAACCGCCGTCGGTCAGGCCGCCGAGCGCGGCGGCGAGTTCGTCGCCGCTCGACTGCGGTTTCGCGCTCGCCTTGTCCAGCAGCAGCGTCGAACCGAGCAGCGCGCCGGCGAGCGTGCCGGAGTCGCCCGCGGTCGGGAACTTCGCCCCGGCCGGCTGCAGCCGCGTGACGACGTCGCGCAACTGGTCGGCCTTCGCCGGGTCGGTGAACGCATCGGTGAGCTGAAGTTCGCCGGTGACCGAGGCACCGGCCTGGCCGACGAGCTTCTTGAGCGCGTCGCGGTCGGCCGGGCGCGCGTCCTGCGTGGTGACGAGGACGACGCTGCGCTTGTCGAGCGCCCCCGCGACGACCTTCGGGCCCATCGTCCCGGCGAACGCGTCGGCGTCGGACAGCCGCGCGTTGAGCGCATTGCGCTGCGCTTCGAGATCGGCGACCTGCGTGCCGAGGTCTTTCTTCTGGTCCGCGAGCCCCGACAGCAGCGAACCGTTGAGCGCGGTCGAGCCCAGCACCACGCCGACGGCCAGCGCCAGGAAGCACGCGGTGATGGAAACGATGTGGTACCGCAGGGAAATCACGTGAAGAGACCCTTCACCCAGGCGACGAACGTGGACCAGGTGTGCTGGATCCACTCGAGATAGACGGAGCCGACGTCGGAGACCAGCAGCGCGGCGATGACGACGACGATGGCGGCGAGCACGAGCAGCGCGACCGCGCCGAGCGACACCCTGGCCCGGTGCAGCGTCGCGACGGCCTTGCCGTCGACCAGCTTCGTGCCGAGCTTGAGCCGCGTGAGGAAGGTGGACGGGTTCGACCCGGACCGGCCGTGGTCGAGGAATTCCCGCAGCGTGGCCTGGAATCCGACGGTGACCACCAGGCTCGCGCCGTGCGCGTCGGCCAGCAGCAGGGCGAGGTCCTCGGCGTTGCCGGACGCGGGGAAGGTGACCGCGCCGATGCCGAGGTCCTGGATCCGCTCGACGCCCGGCGCGTGCCCGTCCGGCTGCGCGGGGACGACGACCTCGCCGCCGCTGCGCAGCGTCGCGGTGCCGATCCCGGTCGGGTCGCCGACCATGACGTCCGGCTGGTAGCCCTGTGCGCGCAGGGTGTCCGCGCCCGCGTCGACGCCGATCAGCACCGGACGGTGCTCGCCGATGTACTTCTTGAGCTTCTTGAGGTCCTCGGCGTGCCCGTTCCCCGCGGCGACGACCAGCACGTGCCGGTCGCGCACCGGGACCTTCAGCTCCGGCACGCCGACGCCGTCGAGGATCAGCGTCCGCTCGCGGCGCAGGAACTCGATCGTGTTGGCGGAGAAGGCTTCCAGCTGGGTCGACATCCCGGCCTTGGCCTCGATCATCTGGTCGGCGACGCTTTCCGGGGTCTGCTCGACCCCGGTCGCCAGCTGCCGCTCCCCCAGGTAGACCGCGCCTTCGTGGACGCGCAGCTTCGTGCCGTCCTTGACGCTGCGCAGCAGGTCCCCGCCGACCGAGTCGACCAGCGGGATGCCCGCCGCCACGAGGATTTCCGGGCCGAGGTTGGGGAACCGGCCGGAAATCGACGGGGACGCGTTGACCACCGCGGCGACCTCGGCGGCGACCAGCGCGTCGGCCGTGGCCCGGTCGAGGTCGAGTTGGTCCAGCACGACGATGTCGCCCGCGCTGACCCGGCGCAGCAGTTCCCTCGTGCGCCGGTCGACCCGCGCGACACCGATGACGCCGGGGAGGGCTTCTTGGTTCCGCGCGAGTAGACCAGTGAGCTTCATGTGGCTGATGGTGACAAATTTGTGCCGGGGTGCGGAGCCGACGCGCCGATACGGACGTGACTCGTTGTGGTGAGCCATGTCGCGCGGTAGGCGGAGCCGGGGTTAACTGTGCGGTCCGCCCGCCTCGAAATCGAGGTTGGACCAGGGGCTCGCGGGATCGTTCAGCAGCCGGTGGCGCACCCGGGCGGCCGAAACGTATTCCGGCCCGAATTCCTCGCCGTCGAGCGCGAGCAGCCTGCCCAGCACGTATCCGGTGGACAGTTCCGCCCAGGAACCGTGGTAGCGCCGGGCGATCGCGCCGGCTTCCAGCACCATCAATTCCGCGGTGAGCGCGTCGCAGTACCCGACCGCCAAACCCCAGCGCGCCAATTCGACCGCGCGGCCGACGTCCCAGCCGATGATGCTGTCCACCACGCCGTCCGGCTCGAGCAGGCCGTCGGCGCGGAACCGCTGTTCGTACCGGACGATCCGGCGCACCGCCTCGAGGAGCGGACCGGCCTGGTCCTCGGCGTCGTTGTCGGCGCACCACTGCCGGACCAGCTCGACCCAGCCGTAGACGTCCAGCGCCAGCCCGCTGCGGGCGCGCAGCACGAGCACGAGGTTCCCGGTGGTGAGCTGGTAGGAATCGCCGAGCAGCCGGTCCATCGCGGCCCGCCAGTCCGTCGCGTCCGCGACGCCCCACCAGTCGCGCAGGCCGCGGACCTCGGCGACGTAATCGTGGTAGCGCGCGTCGAGGACGTTCCACGGTTCGGCCGACAGCACCGCCTGGTGCGCGCCGCAGGCGAGCGCGTGCGCGACCGGACCGTCGAGAAGTCCGTACCGGGCCGTGTAAAGCCGCTCGACCTGCTGCTCCACCGCGGTGACCCGGTGCGGGTTCGCGTCGACCCAGGGCAGCACGGCCGCGGCGCTCACCCGCCATTCGCCGAGCGTGCCGCGGTTGAACACGACCTGTTCCTCGTGCCCGAGACCGTGCGTGGCCCAGTCGAGGTCGCCGCTGAGGAACACCACGTCCGCGCCGAAATCCGGCAGCGCGCCGCGGGTGAACACCTGCAGCGACGGTTCGCCGCCGTGCGCGCAGCAGACTTTCGCGGGCGACCAGGTCCGGTCCTGCGCGAGCCGTTGCGCCTCGTCCCGGTGGATCGGCACGAACAGCTCCTCGTCGCCGAGGAGCCCGAGGAAGCGGTCGAGATCGTCCTCCCGCCGCGCGCGGGCGAGTTCGGCTTCGACGTCGGCCAGCGTGGCCCAGGTCATGGAATCCGGTCAGCCCTTCTTCGCGCGCTTGCGCTTCGCGCCGGTGTTCTTCGCCTTGTCTTTCTCCGCCGTGGCAAGGAGTTCCTCGGCGTGCGCGCGGCCGGTCTCGGTGCCGTCCATGCCGGCGAGCATCCGGGCCAGCTCGCGCACCCGGTCGTCCTGGTCGAGCGTTTTCACGCCGCTGCGCGTGACGCCGCCGCTGGTTCCCTTGTCCACCACCAGATGCTGGTCGGCGAACGCGGCGACCTGCGGCAGGTGCGTGACCACGAGGACCTGGTGAGTGCGCGCGAGCCGCGCCAGCCGCCGTCCGATCTCGACCGCGGCCCGGCCGCCGACCCCGGCATCGACCTCGTCGAACACCAGCGTCTGCACGGTGTCCGCGTGCGCCAGCACGACCTCGATCGCCAGCATCACCCGCGAAAGCTCACCGCCCGAAGCGGCCTTGTGCACCGGCAGCGGCGGCGCGCCGTTGTGCGCCCGCAGCAGCAGTTCCACTTCGTCGACGCCGTCCGGACCCGCGTGCACCGCGTGTCCGTCGATCGCGAGCGCCTGCCGGTCGCCGTGCTCGGCCGGACGCTGCTCGACGGTGATCTCCAGCTCCGCCTGCCCCATCGCGAGACCGGACAGCTCCTTGGTGATCGCCGTCGCCAGTTCCGCGGCCGCCTTGCCGCGCGCGGCGGAAACCTCGGTGGCGTGCGCGACCAGCTGCACGGCCAGCTCGTCCCGGCGCAACGCCAGCGCGGACAGGGCTTCTTCGGACGTGTCCATCGATTCGAGCCGACGGCGCGCGTCTTCGGCCCACGCCAGCACGCCGTCGACGTCCGCGGCGTACTTGCGGGTGAGCCGCTTGAGATCGGCCTGCCGCGCGAGCACCTTCTCCAGCAGCGCCGGGTCGGCGTCCAGGTTCTCGACGTAGCTGCCCAGCTCCGCGCCGACGTCGCTCAACAGCGTGGAAGCTTCTTCCAGCCGCGGCACGAGGTCGCTCAGCGCGGAATCCTCCGCCGACACCAGCCGCCGCACCGCCTCGCCGACCAGGCCGAGCGCGCCCGGCGCGTCCGGATCGCCGTCCTGCGCGCCGGACACCGCCGCGTGCGCCTCGGTGGCCGTCGCACGCAGTTCGTCGACCGCGGCGAGCCGTTTGATCTGCTCGGTGAGCTCGACGTCCTCGCCCGGTTCGGGGGCGACCGCGTCGATCTCGTTCAGCCCGTGCTTCAGCAGGTCCGCCTGCTGCGCCATCTCGCGGGAGCGGTTGGAGCGCTCGCTCAGCTCGGTGATGACGGCCAGCCATTCCTCGCGGACCTGGCGGTAGGCGGCGAGCGGCCGCCCGACGTCCTCGCCGGCGAACCGGTCGATCACCGCGCGCTGCTCGGCCGGGCGCAGCAGCCGCAGCTGGTCGTTCTGCCCGTGCACGGCGATCACCTGCTCGGACAGGTCGGACAGCACCCCGACCGGCACCGACCGGCCGCCGAGGTGCGCCCGCGAGCGCCCGTCGGCCGCGACCGTGCGCAGCGCGATGACGCTGCCGTCCTCGTCGACGTCGGCCCCCGCGTCGGTGACGATGCGGGCGGCCGCGTCGTCCTTGCCGACGGTGAACCGGCCCTCGACGAATGCCTTCAGCATCCCGTTCCGGACCTTCGACGCCTCGGCCCGTCCGCCCGAGAGCAGATGCAGCCCGGTGACGACCATGGTTTTGCCCGCACCCGTCTCACCGGTGACCACGGTGAAGCCCGCGTGCAGTTCCAGCAGGGCTTCCTCGATGACTCCGAGGCCCTGGATGCGCATCTCGGCCAGCACGACGCATACGGTAGCGGCCCGCACCGACCTTCTGTGCGTCCGAGGTCCGCTAACTCTTCTTTTCGCTGGTCGAACACTTGTGCGGGCGCGTCGCGGATCAGCCGCCCTGGCGCTCCCCGCCGCGCCGGTCGCGCCAGCTGCGCACCGGCAGGCCGAACTTGTACACCAGCCGGTCGGTGAACACGCCGTCCCACAGCCGCACCAGCCGCACCGGCTGCTTGCCGCACACCACGCGCACCAGCGCGCCCGGCGGCAGGTCGAACGACCGCAGCCCGTCGCAGGTCAGCGCCGCCTTCGGACCCTTCGGGTCGATGCCGACGGTGATCACCGACTCGGGTGACACGACGAGCGGACGGGAGAACATCGCGTGCGCGTTGCTCGGCACCACGAGCAGCGCCTCGACATCCGGCCACAGCACCGGGCCGCCCGCGGAGAAGGCGTACGCGGTGGAACCGGTCGGCGTCGCGCACAGCACGCCGTCGCAGCCGAAGGACGAAACCGGGCGGCCGTCGACCTCGATCAGCGCGTCGAGCACCCGCTCGCGGCTGAACTTCTCGACGCTGGCCTCGTTGAGCGCCCAGGTCCGGTAGATCTCCGCGCCGTCGGCGGTGACCGTGACGTCGACCGTCATCCGGTCCTCGACGTGGTACTCGCGGTCGACGACGCGCTGCACGGCGTCGGCGAGCGCGTCCGAATCGGCCTCGGCGAGGAACCCGACGCGGCCGAGGTTCACGCCGAGCACCGGCACCTCGGCCGGACGGGCGAGCTCCGCCGCGCGCAGCAGGGTCCCGTCGCCGCCGAGCACGAACACGAGTTCGGCGCCCTCGGCCGGGTTGTGCTCGGGCGCGACCACGGTGCACGGCTTCGCCATGCAGCCGTCCGGGTCGATCAGCTGGAGAACGTCCTCGTCGAGCACGCGCAGCCGGATCCCGGCCTTGGCGAACCGCTGGGACACCTCGCGGGCGGCCTCCCGGGTGGTGTCCCGGTCGGGGTGCACCACGAGGAGCACTTCACGTTCGGCGGTCACTGGGGTCCTTCCTGGACTGCGGTGCGCACGAGCCGTTCGGCGTCCTCGCTGCCCGCGTCTTCCGGCTCCGTTTTGCGGAGCCACACGAAGTATTCGACGTTCCCGGAGGGTCCCGGCAACGGGCTCGCGACGACCCCGCGCAGCGACAGGCCGAGCTTCGCGGCTTCGGCGAGCACGCCCAGCACGGATTCGACGCGCAGTTCCGGATCGCGCACCACGCCGCCGCTGCCGAGCCGGTCCTTGCCGACCTCGAACTGCGGTTTGACCATCGGCAGCAGATCCGCACCGTCACGGGCGCACTCGGCGAGCGCGGGCAGCACGAGCTTGAGCGAGATGAAGGAAAGGTCGCCGACGACGAGATCCACCTGCCCGCCGAGCATGTCGGGCGTCAGGTTGCGGACGTTCGTGCGGTCGAGGACCACGACGCGATCGTCGGTCTGCAGCTTCCAGTCGAGCAGCCCGCGCCCGACGTCGGCGGCGATGACCTGGTCGGCGCCGTTGCGCAGCAGCACATCGGTGAACCCGCCGGTGGACGCGCCCGCGTCGAGACAGCGGCGGCCCTCGACGGTGAGCCCCTCGGGACCGAAACGCTCAAGCGCGCCAAGGAGTTTGTGCGCGCCGCGCGACGCCCAGCCCGGGTCGTCCTCGTCCTTCACGACGATCGGCGCGTCGTTTTCCACGCCGGTGGCGGGTTTCGTGGCGACCATGCCGCGCACGGTGACCTTGCCGCCGGTGATGAGCGCGGAGGCCTGTTCGCGGGAGCGCGCGAGTCCGCGCCGCACGAGTTCCGCGTCGAGCCTGGCCCGTTTGGCCACGCCGGTCAGACCTTGTCGATGCTGGACAGGGCCACGGTCAGCTCGGTGTGCACGGCCTCGAACCGGTCCACGTGCTCGGCGGGCGGCAGCGTGTCGAGGTCGTCGAGCCCGGCGACGGCCTCGTCGATGCCCGCCCGCGGGTCAGTCTGCTGCGGGCCGGGTCCGGGGATCGGCGGGGGTCCGGGAACCGGCCGCGGAACGTTCGGGTGCACAGCCCCAAACTACCAGTCAGGCCAGCCCGAGCCCGGTCACTGCCGCCGCGGCCGCGTCGCCGTCCGCGCGCACCTGCGAGACGCCCGTGCGCCACGCCGCGTCGCACAGCGCGCGCAGCAGGTCGAGCTTGTCGCCTTCGCCGCGGACGGTCAGCACGTCCCCTTCGCTGATCTCCCAGCCGGTTCGCTTGCCGACGCGCAATTCGTCGGCCGGCTGCGCGAGCGCGGTGAGGTCGGAGCTGAGGTGAGTCGGTCGTTCCGCCGGGATCGCGGTGAGCAGCGTCGCCGGAGTCGCGATGCCGGTGAGGACGCACAGCGAGTCGAGCCCCGCCGCGACCGCACCCGCGATGTCCGTGTCGAGCCGGTCGCCGACCACCAGCGGGCGCTTCGCCTTCGCCGACCGCGCGGCCGTCTCGAACAGCAGCGGCTGCGGCTTACCCGCGACGACCGGCTCCGCCCCGGTGGCGATCTTGAGCGCCCCGACCATGGACCCGTTGCCCGGCATCAGCCCGCGCTCGGTGGGCAGCGTGGTGTCGGTGTTCGTCGCGACCCACAGCCCGCCTGCCCGGATCACGATGCTCGCCTCGGCGAGGTCCGCCCATCCGGTTTCCGGCGAATGTCCTTGCACCACCGCGGAAACGTCGTCGCCCGCGGTCCGCACCGGTTCCAGTCCCGCGGCGGAGATCTGGTCGCCGAGCGAGACGGTGCCGACGATGAGCACCTTCGCCCCGGACGGCAGCCGGTCCCGAAGGAGCCCGGCCGCCGCCTGAGCGCTCGTGTGCACCTCTTCGGTGTCCGCGGAGATCCCGAGGTCCCGGAGATGCTCCGCGACCGCCGACGGGGCCTTGGACGCGTTGTTGGTCACGAACCGGATCGCCGTGCCCTTGTCGCGCACGGCGGCCACGGCTTCCGCGGCACCCTCGATCACCTGCGTCCCGTGGTACACGGTGCCGTCGAGATCGAACAGCAGCGCGTCGTAGGCCACGTCAGTCATCCGTCTCGCTGGAACCGTTCGCCTCGTTCGCGTTCGCCTCGTTCGCCAGGTCCGCGGCCCGCTCGGCGGCGTCGGTCTCGTCCTCGGCGTCGGCCTCCGCGGCGTTCAGGAACCACTGCACGGCCTCTTCCTTGCGCCCGGCAGCCTCGAGGTTGTCGGCGTACGCGTAGAACAGACGCGCGCTCCACGGATCGCGCTTGGCGGCCTGGAGGTCCGGCCCCTGCAACGACACGACCGCCGCGTCCAGCTGCCCGAGATCCCGCCGCGCACCCGCCGCGACGATCGCCAGCTCGACCTGGGTCGACTTGGTGAGCCGTTCCTTGTCGGTCTCCTTGGCGAGGTCGAGGGCGCGCTCCGGACGGCCGAGCGCGCGCTCGGCGTCCGCGATGATCGCGATGTGCTCGTCGCTGCGCGTCATCCGCCGGACGGCACGCAGTTCGGACAGCGCTTCCTGCCAGTTGCCGGCGTGGTAGGCGACCAGCCCGAGCCCTTCGCGGACGATCGGCACCCGAGACGCCTTGGTCTTCGCGTACCGCGCGTGCTCGAGCGCGGCCTCCGGGTCCTCGTCGACCAGCCCGCCCGCGGCGACCAGGTGCTTCCCGACGGTCTCCGCGAGCCCCTTCGGCAGGGTCCGCAGCTCCCGGCGGACTTCCTCGTCGAGGTCGGAGAACTCGATGTCCTCAGGCAGTTCCGGAGCTTCGAGCAGCTCGCGGGCGAGTGCCGCGTCCTGCTCCTCGACCGTCACCGGCCGCTTGGTGCGAGGACGGTCGTCCCTGCGGTCACGCCGGTCACCACGGCTGTCGCGGTTGTCCCTGCTGCCACGGTTGTCGCGGTCGCCACGGTCGCTGCGGTTGTCGCGGTTGTCGCGCTCCCGACGGTCCTGCCGCTCGCCGCGGTCGTCCCGGCTGTCCTGCGGCCGTTCCTGGCCCTCAGCGGCCTCGACGCTGTCGGTCCGGTCCCCCGCACCCGACTCGACGTCCGCGGCACCCGAGCCCGCAGTCACCTCGTCGACCACCGCGGATTCGACCGCAGCCGACGAGGTCTCCTCGACCTCGTCGCGCCGCCCGCGGACACCCTCGTCCTGACGGTCGTTCCGGAACCCACCGTCGCGCTGGTCCTTGCGGAACCCGCCCGAACGCTCGTCCCGGCGATCCCCGCCAGGCCGCTTGTCCCCGGCGCGATCGTCGCGACGGAACCCGCCGGACCGCTCGCCCCGGTAGCCGCCCTCGTCGCGCCGGTCGTTGCGGAACCCGCCGGAGCGGTCATCACGCCGGTCGTTCCGGTATCCGCCGGAGCGATCGTCGCGCCGATCCCCGCGGTAACCGCCTTCATCGCGGCGATCGTTGCGGAACCCACCGGACCGATCGTCCCGCCGGTCTCCGCGGTAGCCGCCTTCGTCGCGCCGCTCATTGCGGAACCCGCCCGAACGGTCGTCCCGCCGGTTGTCGCGGAACCCGCCGGAGCGATCGTCCCGGCGATCCCCGCGGTAACCGCCTTCGTCGCGGCGGTCACTGCGGAACCCGCCCGGACGGCTGTCGCGGCGCTCGTCGCGATCGTTGCGGAACCCGCGGTCGTCGCGCCGGTTCCCGCCGGACCGGTCGTCGCGGAATCCGCCGGAACCCCGGTTCCCGCCACGGAATCCACCGTCGCGCGGACCCCGGTCGTCCCGGTCCCGGTACCCGCCCGGCTTGCCGCCACGGTCATCCCGGTAGCCCCCGGGTTTGCCGCCACGGTCGTCCCGGTAGCCCCCGGGTTTGCCACCGCGGTCGTCCCGGTACCCGCCCGGCTTGCTGCCGCGGTCGTCGCGGTAGCCGCCGCGCGCCTCGCGATCGCCGGGCTTGCCGCCTCGGTTGTCGCGGTCGCCGTAGCCGCCGCGCCGGTCGTTGTCGCGGAATCCGCCGGACCCGCGCCGATCGTCGCGGAACCCGCCGCCCTGGGAGTCCTTGCCGCGGTATCCGCCCGGCCCGCGCCGGTCGTCGCTGCCGCGCCGGTCGTCGTTCCAGCGCCCGCTGGACCGTTCTCCATAAGAGGACTTGCCCTGCGGCCGCCCGCCGCGATCGCTGTAGGACTTCCCATCCGGACGATCACCGTACGACTTGCCGGGCCCGCCGGAGCGCTCGCCGTAGGAAGAACGTCCCTCGGGACGCCCCGAACGGTCGCCGTAGGGCTTGCCGCCGGAACGGTCGCCGTAAGACTTGCCTTGCGGACGGTCGAACTCGCGCTTGCCGCGGGGGCGGAAGTCGCGGTCGTCGTCGCGCTTCGCGCCGTATCCGCGGTTTTCGCGAGGGCCGTCGCCGCGATCGGGTCGGCCGGCGAACCCTCCGGACCCGCGTGCGCCGCGGTCGTCCCGCCGGGGCCGGCCCTGGTGGCTGTCCCGCCCGCCGCGGTCCTGCCGCGCGCCGCGCCGGTCTCCCCGGGGCGCGTCGGACCGGCCGCCGCGGGAGTCCTGGTCGCGGCGAGCCGACCGACCGGACCCCTCATCCGCTGAGTCACGTCGACCGAACTCGGACACCTGGCCTCCTGCCATAGACAACTCTGGAATTCTGAAGACGGCCCTCCGTACGAGGGCCGATTGACTATCCTACGGGCCCGTTCGGAGCAACCTCGCGCGGGCGGACCTGAGCCGCCTCGCGCGCCCTCCGAGCGGACGCGAACATGAGTCTGGGCCCCGGGAGAACCACCAGGGGTTCTCGGACCGGGGCCCAGACTGTCAGGTTAAGTTCGGCGGTGTCCTACTCTCCCACAACCC